>JAFTRQ010000149.1 GCA_017462125.1 Clostridia bacterium
ATGGTTGAGAGAGAAGAAACCATCAAGGAGAAAGTCCTTGAGATGACCATTGAGGAACTTGACATGTCTGTTCGTTCTTTCAATTGCTTGAAGAGAGCAGGCATTGATACAGTTGAAGATCTTACAAATCGCACCGAAGAGGATATGATCAAGGTAAGAAACCTTGGTAAGAAATCGCTTGACGAAGTTATTCAGAAGCTCCACTCGCTTGGTCTTGACCTTAAGCGCGAAGAGGAGTAAGAAATTTAGATTAATTAAGCAGAAGGAGGGAATTAGAAATGCCCGGAACCAGAAAACTTGGCAGACCTACCGCACACAGAAAAGCTATGCTTCGCGGAATGGTTACCCTGCTGCTTGAGAACGGACAGGTTGAGACAACTCTCACCAGAGCGAAAGAAGTTCGTTCCATCGCAGAAAAGATGATTACACTTGGCAAGAAGAATACACTTGCAAGCCGCAGAGCTGCTCTTGCATACATCACTAAGGAAGACGTTGTAACAAAGCTGTTCAACGAGATCGCTCCTAAGTACGCAGAGAGACAGGGCGGTTACACTCAGATCTTCAAGATCGGCGCACGCCGCGGCGATGCTGCTGAAATGGCTATCGTTCGTCTTATCGACGAGGAAGCTCCTAAGGCTGAGTAATTAAAAATAAATGGGAAGAGGTATTGTAAAATGCTCTCTTCCCATTTTTTATTTTGTGAAATTATTCTTTACATTTTTGAAAAAATATTATGTTGAAATTTTTTTACTTGTGTGATATACTACTCTTGTTATGGTATAAATAACGATACAGTCGGAATAAAAGCTGTTTTGTTGAACAAAAAATAAGAGCAAAGGAGGGGAAAGAAATGACGGATTTTGATAAAGAGCAATTTGAGAATGAAAATAAAGAACCTGAACTCGAAAATCAAGAGCTCGAAAATGACGATCAAGAATTTGAGAGCGTCGAAGAGCTTCGTGAAGAAGAGATAGAGAGTACGTTTGACTCTCTTGTTGAGATGTTGGATAACCGACGGTATTCCGATTTCGTGCAAACTATCGACGAGTTGAACCCCGTTGACGCGGCAGATTTCTTTTCCCGAATTGAAGCGAAAAGAATACCTACGGTGTTTAAGCTTTTAACAAAAGACAACGCAGCGGACATTTTTGCGGAGCTTGACAGCGACATTCAAAAAAGAATCATCGAGGCACTTTCCGATAGAGAAACATCGGCGATCATTGAAGAGTTGGCGCTTGACGATGCGGTTGATGCCCTCAGTGAATTGCCTGCGAATATCGTAGCAAGAATCATGAAAAACGTTACGTCTGAAACTCGCGCCGAGATCAACAGATTGTTGGCTTATCCGGAATACAGCGCCGGAAGCATTATGACGGCAGAGTATATCGGTATTCACGCAAAAATGAGTGTGGCACAGGCCGTTGAGTATATCAGACTCACAGGAATAAATAAAGAAACCGTGTACGTAGCTTACGTTACCGATGAAAGCCGCGTGCTTGAAGGTACGGTTTCCTTTAAGGAGCTGTTGTTTGCCAATCCCCAGGACCTTATAGGAAATATTATGACAGAGGATCCCATATATGCGGCTACGGTAGACGACCAGGAGTACGTTGCTGACACCATTGCGAAGTACGGCCTTTTGGCGCTCCCTATCGTAGATAAGGAGAAGCGACTTGTTGGTATCGTAACTGTTGACGACGCTATTGACGTCATTAACGAAGAGGCGACCGAGGATATCGAGATCATGGCGGCTATTACGCCTACCGATAAGCCTTATATGAAAACGGGTGTGTTTGAGACCTGGAAAAAACGTTTTCCGTGGCTTTTGGTGCTGATGTTGGCAGCGATATTTTCAAGCGCGGTCATTACGCATTATGAAAATGCAATCGGAACCTATGCAATCTTAACAGTTTTCTTCCCCATGCTGATGAATACCGGCGGTAACGCGGGAAGCCAATCTTCTGTAGCCATCATTCGTGCGATGTCGCTTGGCGAGATCACAATGAAGAATTTCATGCGTGTAATATGGAAAGAGTTCCGCGTTTCGGTGCTTTGCGGTATCTGTCTTGCAATCGTTTGTTTTGTGAAAACGATGCTGATCGATTTCCGTTTGCAAGCTGAAACCGTTTTGGAGAATGGCGCGGTGCAAGACAATTTGAAGGTGGCGGCGATCGTCAGCGCAACGGCATTCTTTGCAGTTGTCGTGGCGAAGGTTGTGGGAACAATATTGCCGATGCTTGCCAAAAAGATAAAGCTCGATCCTGCCGTTATGGCATCACCTTTTATTACAACCATTGTCGATACCGTAACGCTGGTGATCTATTTCTCCATAGCGTCGCAGGCTTTGGGGCTTTGATAATAAAAAGGACAGAAATTTTACGTTTTCTGTCCTTTTTGTTTTAAAATAAAAGTCAATCACAGCTTTCTTTTCTGCTTTTTGGTTCAAATTCAGGAAAACAGATCAAGCAGTAGTCGCACTCATCGCAACAGCACTCAAATTCTTGGTCTCCGTTACCGAGACAAACCGTAGGATCTCCCGGTGTAAGATTTGTGCCGGTAATATCTGTTACCTTTTTTTGAATATTTTTGTTCATATATCCTCCCTGCGTAAATACAAAAAAGGTGCGCAACCGAAGCCACGCACCGAAAAACGCAAACTCCAATTTGTCGCCAAACAAAACTTAAGAAGCACAAAGAAAACCTTGTATCAACCGAAGCGGAATTTGCATTTTTACCAAATTCAAAATCAGTTGATACAGGAAAAGGGCATAAAACCCCCTATAAACAGCGAGCTTTCTTTGTGTAATTCATTATTAAGTTTTGTTTGGCTCTTTTATTATATCATACTTTCCTGCGTTTGTAAATCCCAAAATAAAAAAATCTTCCATTTTGCCGAATTTATGGCGAATGGAAGATTTGGGGTGTTGATAAATTGCAATTTATCGGTGAGGTAAAGGAGACGCGAAACGCCTTCTCCGCTGGAGAAGGCGTTTCGCAAAGTTCTTCTCACCGATAAATCAAAATTTGAAATACTATTATATATCGCCGAAGCCATTGTCATACTTATATTCAAGCTCCAGCTTTTTGATGTTTCTCCTGACCTTTTCTGCATAGGGACTTTTATCAATCAGGTCGGTTTTGTCGTGGCTGAACCAGCCTGCGTCCTTGAAGTGGTAGTCCTCCTCGTCGCCAACGGCGCACTGGAAGGAATTGGGGGAGGGAACTCCTGCGCGGAGCAGTTCTTTGTATTCCTCAAGATACTTTTCGTAGACCTCGCGGGGAGTGCAGTTGTGCCTTTTACAGATCACCGACGCAAGACCCGCCGCTTCGCCAAGCATACCCAGGGTTCGCATAACGCGAATTGACGAGAACGCCACGTGAGAGGTGCTGACGGTTCTGCCGCCGAGAAAAAGATTCTTTACGTCGCGGGCGTAGAGACAGCGGTAGGGTACTGGATAGGGCTTGACGATGCCGCGATGGTAGGCAAAGGAGCGGAAGGCTTCGCCGAATTTTTCCTCGTTGGTGGCTTCGGGGAAGTGAATGTCGATGCTCCAGGTCATACAAGCGGTGCAGTCGTCGTAGATCACGTGATTTTCAATGTCGTTTTGAGTGAGAATGTGGTCACCTATTACTCGGTAGCTCTCTCGCTTGCCGCCTAAGTGCGACGCCCATTTGAGAGAATAGTTGGCGTAGTCATCCTTGCGCACCGAGCGGTTTTTCTGGAAGGACCAGTTGCCATAGATCATATAAAGCCCGTAATCGCGGATGTATTCGGTCTCCTCTGCCATATTTCGGCGGAAACCTGTTTCCTGCTCCCAGTCGCCGCTCAGAACGTGGAGACAATCCTCGTCACATTTGAACATACCCGTATCAAAATCGGGGAATTCGGTGGGATAGGGCTTTTTCTCGGAATACCAGCGGATAGATTGACCCATAACCAGCTTTTCGTATGCCTTGGCACCGAGGCTTTCACCGAAGGTCTCCTTTGCCTCGCGGCCGTACATGACCTCGCACCCCGCCATTCTTGAGAGCATCGCGTCTCCCGTGCAATCGGCGAAAACTCTGCCGCGGTATATTTTGCGCTTGCCGCTCTTTATTTGCAGAGCCTCAACGCTTCTGATATATCCGTCCTCGGTTGTGACGTTTATCATCTGTTCGCCCAAGGCAAGAGTGCATCTGCCGTAGCTTTCGTTCAGCATAAAGGCGAATTTTTTGCGGTCGTCCTCGTAATATTCCTTCTCAAAGAGGGTGGGATAGCCTAATATCGGTTGAATTTCCTTGACGATCTTGCCCAAATTTTCGTAGGGAGGGAGATTTAATAAGCCGCCGAGACAGACCCGTACCTCGGAGCTGTTGCAGCCGCCCAAGACCTCGCGGTCGTGTATGAGAAGGACTCGCTCACCGCTTCTTGATGCCGCCAAAGCGGTGCAGATGCCCGCGATGCCGCCGCCCACGACGATAAGGTCGTATTCGGTCTCGCAGACTACGGGCTCGGGGCAGGTAAAACTGTATCTGAAGTCTTTTAGAGCTTCTGCTTCATTTGGCGGCAGGTCACCGTCGGCTGTGATGTAGACAGCGTCGCATCTGCCGTTAAAGCCCGTAAGGTCGTGGAGGGCGAGAGTGTGTTTGCCGCAATCCAAGGCGATTTTGCCCGCGTTTGCCCATGCCCAATCGCCGCCGTTTACTCCGAGAGAGGAGGGGAGAGCTTGTCCGTCTATAAGCAGAGAGAATCTGCCCGCCTTGAGCCTTCCCCAAGGTGAGGTCCAATCGCGGGTGCGGACCCAGACTCGGTATTCGCCGCCCTCGCTTACGTCAAAATGGGTGACGGCATCCTCCACGGGCAGGCCAAGTCCGTGGGCCATAATATAGGGCGAGCCCATCTGAAGAGTTGATTGCTGGTCGATGAGCCAACCGCCGAGGTCGGAAAAGCTCTCGGCTTCTATAAAAATCTTCTTCATTTTCGTTTCCTTTCAGCGGCTTTTGCCCTTGACGGGGATCATAACGGTAAAGCTTCCGTCGGGAGAGAAGCGCTCAACGTTGGGGCGCTGGGGGTCTCTTTCGTATATGCCCGACGGCAAAAACGAGTAGTTTATGCGGTTGTAAAGGTCGTTGATCTCGGATTCTGCGCTATCTGCTTCAACGTCAAAGCAGAGCCATCTGCCGCCGACAACAAGCAGAGTGCCGTCACCTTGCGCCATGTCGGCGACCCTCTCGCCAATGTAGCACAAAACGTCGCGCTCGCCGTTGACGTATGCGGCGTAAACATCGTTTTCGGAGTCTGTTTCATCCGCAAGAACCTCATATTCAGCCCAAACGCTCTCGCAGCAGCAGGTGTCGCTGATGGGAGAGGTGCCGCAAATTCCCTTTATGCAAAAGGGTTCCAACACTCTTTCGGTGTATTCGAGAGTGCCGCCGCCCTGTACTGTGATCTGGAATTGCGGCTTTAAAAATATACTCAGCCTGACGTCAGACGAACGCGCTTCCTGGGGCGAGACGTCAAAGGCTTCCTTAAATGCGCGCGTGAATGAGGACGAGGAGTCGTAGCCGTATTTGGCGCCGATCTCGCTGATATTGCCGTTTGCCGCCTTTAATTCCTCTGCCGCCATAGAAAGACGGCGCTTTCTGATATATTCCGCTACGGGGATGCCGATGACGAAGGAGAAGATGCGGCGAAATTCATATTCCGAAAGGGTTGCCAGCTTTGAGAGCGTCGCGCAATCGATCTGCTCGGTCAGGTGCGATTCGATGTATTCGACTACCTGATTTATCTTTTCAATTCCGTTGTACATATTTTAAAGCGGCTGAACTGCCTGACTCATACCCCAGACGGTTACGTCCTCGACGATAGCGCGGGATGGCATTTCGGCAACGAAAAGGACGGTATCAGCGATATCCTCGGTCTGCAGGGAATCGTCGGTCTCGCCGAGAGAAGCGGATGACTGGAAGTTCGTGCTTGCCGACGCGGGGATCACACAGCTTGCGCGCACACCGTGCGGCTGAAGCTCGGTCTGAAGTCCCTTTGTGAAGTTGAGCACGCCTGCCTTTGCCGCTGCGTAGACCGACCAATCCGCCCACGCGTGGGTGGCACAGACCGAGGCGATATTGATAATAGTGCCCGCGCCGCGCGCCTTCATGTCCGCCGCGAAGATCTGTGCCGCGTACATCACGCTGTTCAGGTTAAGGGCGAGGATCTCGTCGATGGTCTCCTTGGTTTGCTCCTCGATGGGACGGATGGCGATGCCGCCGCCTGCGTTGTTGACGAGAACGTCAAGTTGACCGAGGTGCAGGTCTGCATATTTCTTCAATTCGACCCATCCGTCGTAGCTCTTTACGTCCTGAACGAAGATATAATCGGCTCCCGACTCGACTTGCGCTTTTTCAAGTCGTATAAGGTCTCTGCCGGTGATAAGGGTGGTATATCCCGCTTTTTTGAACGCTTTTGCGGTCGCAAGGCCATAGCCCGACGTTCCGCCGGTTATAATAACTGTTTTTTTCATAATTTTACCTCCGTGATTGGTTTATAATTTATTGTACCACGGAAAAGGGAAAAAATCTATACATTTCTTGCATTTTTTTGATTTAAAAATAGATAAATTGCAATATATAGGGGGGAGAGACGCATGCCTCCGGCGGCTTACTTTCTTTGAAAAGAAAGTAAGCAAAGAAACTTTCTATAAACCACGAATTTTTTCAAAATTCGTGGTTGAAAAGGATAAACTGGATACATAATAGCCATTTTTTTTGAAAGTTTTTGGGATTCTTAAGACCTTTTTTCAAAAAGGTCTTAAGCGGGGTGCAGGGGCAGAGCCCCGCATCGCATCTCACCGACAAATCAAAATTTGAAAAACACATTCGTCTCTTTTCTCACCTCGTCTCTCATCAAAAACAGCACCACAAGATTTATGACGGTCATAACACCGAGGGCGAGGTCAGCGGCGAGCCAAGCGGATGCGGGGGCTGTTATTGCACCAACGAAGACGAATAGAGAGAAAATTGTGACGTAAAGATAGACGGGGAGCTTCTTTTTTGTGAGGTAAAGAATGCTTTCCTTGCCGTAATGTGCCCAGCAGACGATGGTGGCAAAGGCGAACAGAAAGACCGAGATCGTCATATAATATTCTGACCAACCACCCAGCACCGAGGAGTAAGACTTTATTGCCATCATCATCGGATTGTCGGCAAAGATAAGGACGTTGCCGCCGCTTAGTATCGACACGACAATGACAAGGGCGGTGAGGGTACAGAGCAGAATCGTGTCTACAAAGACCTCGAAAATACCCCAAAAGCCCTGTTTTGCAGGGCTGTCGGTCTCTGCGGCGGCGTGGGCTGTGGGGGCGGTGCCACAGCCTGCCTCGTTGGACATCAGCCCTCTCATAGTACCTGCTTTCAGTCCGCGTGATACCAAAAAACCAAGGACTCCGCCTGCCGCGCTGTCAATTGTGAAGGCATCCTTGAATATGGCAACAAAGGCGTCACCGATAAGGTCGTGTCTTACGGCAAGAACGGCGACGGACAGGAACATATAGCCAAGAGTTATAACAGGAATGGTTTTTTCCGAGAACGCGCTGACCCATTTTACATTTCCCGAGACGACCACCACGCACAGCACGGCAATGATGGCACCGACCGCGATGGGCGATAGATGCATCACTCCCTGAAACGAGGTCGAGACAGCATTGGATTGAATGATACCCCCCATCGTAATGGCATTGATGATGCAGAGCACGGCGAAGACTCCCGCGATGGCTTTTCCAAAGAGCTTTTTGCCTTTTGCGAAAAAATAGTCATATATATAATAAGGCGCACCGCCACGAAATTCACCGTTTTCCGTGCGACGGTGAGCGATCGCCAGGACGATCTCGGCATATTTCAGCACCATGGCAACCAAAGCGCTTATCCACATCCAGAATATCGATCCGAATCCTCCGATGGCGATGGAGGATGCCACACCCGCGATGTTTCCCACGCCAAGTGTGCCTGCGAGAGCAAGTGTGACCGCCCGGAAGGGAGAGATGCCGTCTTTTTTTGACCGTGTGAGCATGGATTTGATCATTCTGACGGGGTGACGGATATAGAAAAATTTCAGCTTAAATGAAAAATAAATGCCCGATGCCATAAGAAGAATCGGCGTGATCAGGCTGATGAAGTACTCGTTGATATATTCCGGCATATTGATCTCCATACGTGTTTTTCAGGATTTGAGGAATGTTTTTCGACAAATAACCGAGGCAAAAAACATCTTTTTGTTTTCCTTGGCATAAATATATGCCAATCCGTCGATTTTTAGCACCCGAGCAATGCAAACTAACAAAAAACTTTGTTAATAATATGTGAATAATGCGGTAAACCCCTTGATTTTTCTGGAAAATGGTGTAAAATATAGTTTGTGATTAGCACTTGACACAAAAGAGTGCTAAAATAATATGTAATCATATGCCAAAGAGCATTTATTAGATTGGAGGATTCAAAATGACACTTAAACCTTTATCTAACAGAGTAGTAATCAAGTTTGCAGAGGCTGAGGAGAAGACTCAGTCCGGTATTATTCTCACCGCATCCGCACAGGAAAAGCCCCAGGTAGCCGAGATCATTGCGGTAGGCAGCGGCAAGGTAGAGGACGGCAAGATCGTTCCTATGACCGTTAAGGTAGGCGATAAGGTTATCGCAAGCAAGTACGCAGGTACTGCAGTAAAGATGGACGGTGTAGAGTACACCATTCTTTCCGAGGACGACATCCTCGCTATCGTTGAATAATTCATTTATTGGAGGTCAGCGCGAAGGTTATTTTCTGACTAATAGGTAATTTTATTACTTCGCGCGCGAATTTTGCCTAATGGCAAAATTCATTAAAATATTTTTGTGCCGCCTTTGGCGGCGGAATGGAGATTTATTATGGCAAAGGAAATTCTTTACGGAATTGAAGCCCGCAACGCTCTCGTTCGCGGAATTGATAAGCTTGCTGACACAGTTAAGATCACTCTCGGTCCTAAGGGCAGAAACGTAGTTCTTGACAAGAAGTTTGGCGCACCCCTGATCACCAACGACGGTGTTACCATCGCTAAGGAGATCGAGCTTGAGAACGAAGCAGAGAACATGGGCGCACAGCTCGTTCGCGAGGTTGCTACCAAGACCAACGACGCGGCAGGTGACGGTACAACCACCGCAACTCTTCTCGCGCAGGCGTTTGTTCGCGAGGGTATGAAGAACGTTACCGCAGGTGCTAATCCTATGGTTATCCGCAAGGGTATGAAGAAGGCTGTTGATGCAGCTGTTGCAGCACTTGCAGAGAACTGCAAGAAGGTTAACGGCAAGGAAGATATCGCACGCGTTGGTACGATCTCCGCAGGTGACGAGGTCATCGGTGAGCTGATTGCAGACGCTATGGAAAAGGTTACCGCAGACGGTGTTATCACCATTGAGGAGTCCAAGAGTGCAGAGACATACTCCGAGGTTGTTGAGGGTATGCAGTTTGACAGAGGCTACCTCTCTCCCTACATGGTTACAGATACAGACAAGATGGAAGCTGTTATCGACGACGCACTCGTTCTGATCACAGACAAGAAGATCTCTACTATTAACGACATTCTTCCTCTTCTCGAGCAGCTCGTTCAGAGCGGCAGAAAGCTGGTTATCATCGCAGAGGACGTTGAGGGTGAGGCTCTTACCACTCTCGTGCTCAACAAGCTTAGAGGCACGTTTACCTGTGTTGCAGTCAAGGCTCCCGGCTTTGGCGACAGAAGAAAGGAAATGCTCCGTGACATCGCGATCCTTATCGGTGGTGAGGTTATTTCCTCCGAGATCGGTCTTGAGCTGAAGGATGCTTCTATCGAAATGCTCGGTCGTGCACGTCAGGTTAAGATCTCCAAGGAGAACACCGTTATCGTTGACGGCGCAGGCGATACCAACGAGATCAAGGCTCGCGTAGCGCAGATCAAGGCTGCTATCGAGACCACCACAAGTGATTTCGACAGAGAAAAGCTTCAGGAGAGACTTGCAAAGCTTTCCGGCGGTGTTGCCGTTATCAAGGTTGGTGCGGCTACCGAGGCTGAGATGAAGGAGAAGAAGCTCCGCATTGAGGACGCTCTCAACGCAACCAAGGCTGCTGTTGAGGAGGGAATCGTTGCAGGTGGCGGTACTGCTTACCTCAACGCGATCCCCGCAGTTGAAAAACTTCTCAAGACAGTTGACGGCGACGAGAAAACCGGTGTTAAGATCGTTCTGAAGGGTCTTGAAGAGCCCGTTCGTCAGATCGCGGCTAACGCAGGCTTTGACGGTGCTGTTATCGTTGACAAGATCATGAGCTCCAAGAAGGTTGGCTACGGCTTCGATGCTTACAACGAAAAGTACGTTGATATGGTTGGCGCAGGTATCGTTGACCCCAAGAAGGTTACCCGTTCCGCGCTTCAGAATGCGGCTTCTATCGCTTCTGTTATCCTTACAACAGAGTCCGTTGTTGCTGACATTAAGGAACCCGAGCCCGCAGCGGCAGCTCCCGCAGCAGGCGGCATGGGCGGTATGTATTAATATATTGCGAATATGGGGGAAGAGGGGAACTTTTGAAAAAGTTCCCCTCTTCCCCCATACCCCTAACACCCTTCAAAACTTTTTAGGTAGAATATGAAGTCATTATTTCTTTTTATTGTCACTTAATCCAAGAATATAGTCGGTTGATACATTGTATATTTTGGCTAACATTACTAAAAGTTCGCATGGAAGGTCACGCAATCCACTCTCGTATCTGTAATATTGAGGCTGAGTAGTAAAAAGTAAATCGGCTATTTCTTTTTGTGTCATATCATTATCTTCGCGTAGGTCTCTTAGTCTTTTATAATAAGCCAAAATAAAAATCTCCTATAATATCTGTTTGGATATATTGACATTTTAACATGATTATGGTATAATAACATTAAAATATATCCAAATGGATATATTTTAATGATAATTGATGGAGAAATGCTATGACAGAAGAAAAAAATGTTTTGAATTGCGATTGTAATATGTCTGGTGGAGGATATGGCAATTTACAAGTAACAGAAGATGCACTTATTTGGAGAGCTTCAACCGGAGCTAATTTGCTTGGAATGGGATTGCTTACAGCTTTTACAAAAAAATCACAAGCTATTTCAATTGATAGTATTATGTATTTTGAAAAAAAGGGTAAGCAAGGATTAGAAATATTTAAATCGGATGGTAAGCGAGTTCGTTTTGGATTTTCAAAGGCAGAGCATTGCGATATATTGTTGAAGCATTTACAGAGCAAAAAAAAGTAAAAAATTGGTCCCTTGATGGCAACAAGTGCGTCAAGGGACTTTTGAATAATAAATTGTAAACCAAATATGTATATGAGAGCCTGGTATGTAAGCGCTTTTTGTATTTTTCATATATTTTTATTGATTTTCCCTTGAGAAAAGAGAAAAATTATGGTAAAATATAAAAAACGTGCAGGAGGGCTTTCATATGAACACGAGCATTCTTGATTTCGGAGCGATCGGTGACGGTATCACGCTGAACACGGGGGCAATACAAGGTGCGATCGATGCGTGCGCGGCGGCAGGTGGCGGCAGGGTAACGGTTCCTGCGGGCACTTACAAATCGGGTACGATATGGCTTAAGAGCCGCGTGGAGCTCCATCTGGAGATCGGTGCGGAGCTTTTGGCATCCGACGATATGGACGATTACAATGCGCTTGACGCATATGAGCAGAATTTTGGTGTATCTTACGAGGGGTGGGTAGGAAAGCATTTGATCATTGCCCATGAGATTGAGGATTGTGCGATCACGGGCTTTGGAAGGATCAATGGAAACTGCCACGCTTTTGTGGACAGGATCGATTCTCCGGCCAATAGGGTGTTCGGTTGGTGTCACGGTGTAAGCAAGCTTAAGGATGAGGAAAAGCAAAGACCGGGACAGCTGATCTGCTTTATTGAGTCCAAAAATATTCGCGTGCAGGACGTTACGGTTGTAGATTCTCCTTGTTGGAGCTGTTTCGTGCACGGCTGTGAGTTTGTACAGATTCGCGGAGTGAAGATATTCAATCCCATTTGGATGCTGAACTCCGACGGTATCGATATAGATGCCAGCAGATACGTTACGGTGTCGGATTGTATCATACAGACAGGAGACGATGCCATCACGCTTCGCGCCTGCGAGCATAGGCTGAAGAACAAGGATATTCATTGTGAGCACGTTACTATTACAAATTGTGTTTTGGGAACGGGTATTTGCGCTTTTCGCATAGGCGTTGGCAGAGGAGTGATCCGTCACGCGCGCATCTCCAACATTACAGTGACGCAGTGTTTGGATATCATACAGTTTTGCACCGCCTATAATAAGAAAGGGTATGCGAGCATTGAGGACGTGAATTTCAGCGATATTTCCGCTGCCAACACCGACAGATGCTTCCAAGGCTGGGCGGATAACGGCACTTATATCAAAAATATTACGATGGAAAATATCCGTACCACGTCCACGGTTAGAAACTTCTTGGATTGCATTGACGGCGAGATTGAAAATATTCAGCTTCGTAATCTTGACATCCACTATTCCGATAAGGCGGCAGAGCTTCCGAAGGGTGAGCTTGCATACAGAGGTGATCGCTTGCTTTCCTTCAAGGGGGTCAATGGCTTGACTCTTGAAAACGTAAGCTTGTACGGCGGTCTTAACGGGGTTGACAAGACCCTTGAGGTCACCGATTGTGACGGATTGGTAAAACGGGATTGTAATTTTTAAAGAATAATATGGAGAATTGGTATGAAAAATATTCATTTGCTTGGGAAAAAGATAATTTGGGATAAATGCCCTCTGCTCCTTGACTACAAGCCCGATGAAAATTGGCGAGATCTTTGGTTGCCCAAAACGGGTGATTGGGAGGTGCAGGACGGATGCTTTATCGGCACCGAGACGGGAAATATGGGCGGCATTATGCTCTACAAGGAGTTCTTTAAGCAGAACGTGATGCTGACCTTCACGGTTTCCACGGTTCTTCCCGCTACACGTGATCTGAACGCGGTTTTCTGCGCAAAATGGGATGAGCAGACCGACTATCTCGGTGATTCCTACGTTTGCGGCGTCAACGGCTGGTACGAACATAAGAGCGGACTTGAGAGAAACGCGGGCTACGGCTCCAATCTCTATTCCACGACCTCGTCCTACAAGTACGTTCCCGGTACGGAGCTTCGTATGACCTGCGGTGCTATCGACGGACACAGCTTTATGGTGGTTGATGACGAGTTGGTTTCCGAAATGATCGACCCTCAGCCCATCACGGGCGGCCACGTGGGCTTTTCGGCTTACTGTACCAAGCTTCGCATCAAGGACATACAGATCCACGAGATCTATTGGGAGGATTTCCCTCAGAGCTACGATCCCGAATTCTGACGTGATAATATGGGAAGATTTGATGGAATACTGATCTGCACCGATCTTGACGGCACCTTGCTGAGGAACGACAAAACTGTTTCGAGAGAAAATCTTGACGCGATAGAATATTTCAAGTCCGAGGGAGGATATTTCACCTTTGTTACGGGCAGAATGCCGTTTTTCGTCTCGAAGATCTACGAGACTATACGTCCAAACGCGCCGATCGGTTGCATTAACGGTGGCGGTCTTTTTGACTATGAGAACCAAAGATATCTGTGGTCGCAGACTCTGCCTCGTGACGTAGTGGAGCTGGTGGAATATGCCGACAAGCATATCGAGGGGCTTGGAATTCAGTTGAACGCGCTTGATAAAATATATTTTTGCAAGGAAAACGCCGAGATGGCGAGATTCAGAGAATCTACGGGTGTGCCGAATTTGGTATCCGATTATAACGCGGTGGATGAGCCAATAGGAAAGATCGTGTTTGGAGACGATAACGAAGAGCACATCCTGTGCCTCACAGAGCTGTTGGATTCACATCCGAGAGCGGAGGAATTTGATTTCATCCGTTCCGAAAAAACGCTCTATGAGATATTGCCCAAGGGAGTCAGCAAGGGAAGCGTCCTGCCGCGACTTGCGGCTGTTTTAGGTGTGGATATGTCAAACACCGTGGCTATCGGCGACTATAATAACGACGTTTCGATGCTCCGCGCGGCAGGGCTTGGAATAGCCGTTGCCAATGCAACTTTGGAGTGCAAGGCTGCGGCAGATCATGTTACCGTAAGCAACGAGGAGCATGCTGTTGCAAGGATCATAAGCGATCTTGATAAGGGTATCTTAAAGCTTTCATAATAAAATAACGGCTGAACAGTTCACTGTTCAGCCGTTATAGACTGTCGAAAAAGCTGTTATACCGCAAGAAGGAAAAGAAAAGAGCAAGAGCAATTTTAAAAATTGTGATATATAATGAATCCCAAGGCACTCATCGAAAGCGCCTTGGGATTTCTTGCTTTTTCCGTTCTTACACTCTGGCGTACTCCTGTACGCCGACGAATGTAAGAACGAAAAATATACCTACCTTTTTCGAAGTCTCACAGCGTGTCGAGAAAGTCTCGACACGCTGTAACGGCTGAACAGAATGGTTCAGCCGTTATTTTATGCGATTTATTACCGATTACGTTTCTCAAATGACCGAATAGTGAAAAGGTATTGCTTTTTGGAGGCGATATGTTATACTGATACCGTAATCAATACCTTGGAGGATAACAATGGAAGCTATCAAAACGATTGACCTGACAAAGAAATACAAGGATACAGTTGCTGTGGATAATTTGAATCTGCAGGTTATGCAGGGCGAATTGTTCTCCCTTTTGGGAGTCAACGGTGCGGGTAAAACTACGACGATCAAAATGCTGTCCTGCCTGACAAGGCCGACAAGCGGGGATGCCCTCGTTGGTGGGCAGAGTGTAGTTTGTGAGGATGCGCGAGTCAAACAGATCATCGGCGTATCACCGCAGGAAACAGCGGTAGCCCCCTCTTTGTCCGTAAAAGAAAATCTGGAGCTTATCTGCGGAATTTACGGTCTTTCAAAGGAAAAAAGCCAAGCGAAAATCAAGGAGCTTTCGGATAAATTTGCTCTTCACGGTATTCTTTCGAAAAAAGCGGGGAAGCTGTCGGGCGGTTGGCAGCGCAGAGTTAGTATTGCTATGGCGCTTATCAGCGAGCCGTCGATTCTGTTCCTTGACGAGCCCACCTTAGGCCTTGACGTGATTGCCAGAAGCGAGCTGTGGGATACGATCCGTGCCTTGAAGGGACGGGTGACGATCATACTGACAACGCACTATATGGAAGAAGCCGAAGCATTGTCCGACCGAATTGGCATTATGAAGGATGGAAGGCTGTTGGTTGTGGGAACAGCGCGCGAGCTGATGGAAAAAACGGGAACAGACAAATTTGAAAATGCTTTTATTTCGATCGTAAGGGGGGACAAAATATGAGAATGCTTACGTTTGCCAAAAGGTGCGTAAAGGAAATATTGCGCGATCCGCTGAATATCTTGTTTGGATTGGGATTCCCCGTAGTTCTGCTGTTGCTTCTCAGCGCAATACAAGCCAACGTTCCGGTCAGCTTGTTTGAAATCCAAAGCTTGACTCCGGGAATTACGGTGTTCGGGCTGTCGTTTATGACTCTGTTTTCGGCTACGTTGATCGCCAAGGACAGAGAAAGTGCGCTTCTGCAGAGATTATATACCACGCCGCTTAAGCCTGTCGACTATATACTTGGCTATATGTTGCCGATCATCCCCATAGCAATCTTGCAATGCGCGGTGTGTTATCTTGTGGCGATCATACTCGGCTTGCCGCTCACGGTGAATATAATTTATGCGATTCTTACAGTCATACCGATCGCGATATTTTATACCGCGCTTGGACTTTTATGCGGTAGTGTGTTCAACGTAAAGCAGGTTGGTGGTATCTGCGGCGCATTACTCACCAATCTGGCGGCATGGCTTTCGGGCGTGTGGTTTGATTTGGAGCTGGTGGGAGGAGCATTCAAGAGGATTGCAAGCCTTTTGCCCTTTGTCCATGCCGTCGAGATAGAACGAGCCGTGATTGACGGTAGCTTGCCTGAAGCATTACCGCATATCCTGCCCGTTCTCCTCTATGCTGTAATTGTAACCGTGGGTGCAGTCTTGCTGTTCTTGAGACAGATGAAAAGGCAATGATGCCCATTTTGAAAAGGGATAGGGGGGAAGGGGAAAACTTTTGAAAAAAGTTTTCCCCTTCCCTAAAAAATATCAACTTATTATATCCCCCTGCATTTCAAACATCCTCTCTGCCGCTTGGCGGAGGGGAGGGTGCTTTTCCAGCTTGGGGTCGGTTTCAAGGTATAGGCGGGCTTCGGTAAAGGCGCTTGTCATAAGCTCGCTGTCCTCGCACATATCGGCGAGGTTGAAGGAAAGCGAGCCGCTTTGACGAATGCTTGCGTTGCCCGAAAGGGCGAGGAAGTCGCCGGGGCCGCGAAGCTTCAGGTCTTGCTCGGCGATCTCAAATCCATTGTAGGAGTTACACATCGTTTGCAGACGTTGCTTGGCGGTGTCTCCAAGTCTGCCCTGCGCTCCGCTGACCAGCACGCAGTAGGATTTTGTTTGTCCTCGTCCTACGCGTCCTCTCAGCTGATGCAACTGGGAAAGGCCGAAGCGCTCTGCGTTTTCAACGATCATAAGGCAGGCGCGGGGCACGTTGACTCCCACCTCAATGACCGTGGTGGAGACCAGAATCTGCACCTCACCCGAGGCGAAGCGGCGCATGACGTTGTCCTTTTCCGCCGTTTTCATTTTGCCGTGAACAAAGGCGATGCTGTAGCCCTGCAGACGCTCCGAAAGCTCTTCCGCATACTGAACCGCCGCCTTGAGGGGCGGTTTTTCGTTTCTTTTCAGCTCTTCTCCGTAGATCTCAATTTCGGAGAGGTCGATCTCGCCGACCTCAAGCTCTGTTTCCTCAACGGCAGGGCAGACTACGTAGACCTGACCGCCCTCGTCCACGTTTTTGCGGATGAAGCCGTCAAGTCGCGCGCGATATCCCTCGTCGACAAGGAAGGTGTCAACACGCTGACGTCCGGGAGGCATCTCATCGATCTTGGACATGGCAAGGTCGCCGTACATCACAAGGGCGAGAGAGCGGGGAATAGGTGTTGCGCTCATAACGAGCACGTGGGTGTGCTTGTTTTTCTCGGAAAGCAGAGCGCGTTGATTGACACCGAAGCGGTGCTGCTCGTCGGTGATGACCAGACCGGGATTGATAAACTCCGCACCGTCGGAAAGCAGAGCCTGCGTGCCGATGACTACGTCAAGGCGAAGCTCGGGATCCTCCGCTTGCATGGCCGCGTGGATCTTTCGCTTTGTCGCCGCGGTGCAAGAGCCTGTCAAAAGCGCGGAACGTATGCCTAACGCCTCGAAAATCGGCCTCAGATCGTTGTAGTGCTGAGTCGCCAATATTTCCGTGGGCGCCATTAAAGCCGCCTGATATCCGCTTTTTACTGCCATGTAGATGGCGGCTGTGGCGCAGACCGTCTTGCCACAGCCAACGTCACCGATGACGATGCGGCTCATCGGCTCATTCCTGCTGACGTCGGATGCGATGTCGGCGATCGTCTTTTCCTGCGCGCCCGTCAATTTGTAGGGCAGCAGAGCGCGGAGCGGGGAAACGTCGGTGCATTTGAAGGCGGGGGCTGTCTGCTTCTGGATCTTGCCTCCGGTGAGCGAAAGCCCCGTGGCAAAAAGGAAAAATTCGTCGAAGATCAGTCGTTTTTTCGCTGTGGCAAGGCTTGCGTAGCTTTCGGGAAAATGGATCTGCTGTAATGCGTAGCAGAGGGTGCAGAGTCCGTGCTTTTCGCGGATCTCCTCGGGGAGAGGATCGGGCAAGGCTTCGCTTGCCATCTCAAGTGCCGCTTCCATGTTCTGAGAGATCTGCTTTTGCGTCAGCCCTTCCGAGAGACGGTAGACCGAGAAAAAGGGAGGTGGCGGCATTTCGTCCACCCACGGATCGGCGGCGGGGGAGGTCATGCTGTATCTGCTTTTCACCTTCTCGATTTTGCCGTAAAAGCGGAAGGTCGATCCCACGGGGAATCTGTCCTTGTAATAATTCTGATTGAAATAGGTGATATCGCAAACTCCGCTCTCGTCAAATGCGCGGAATTTGAGGAGCGACATTCCTCGCTTGATGTTGGCGATCTTGGGCTCGGTTGCAACGGTCATAACCACCGCCGACTTGTATTCGGGGGAGGTCTCGGCCAAAAGCTTTACGTTTGCTCTGTCCTCGTAAGCTCGCGGAAAGTAGTAGAGCAGGTCAAGAATGATGTGGATGCCTGCGTTGGCGTAAGCCTTTGCCTTGACTCCGCCTACTCCGTATAGCGCGGTGACGGGGATCTCATTTAAATTTTTATTCATCATCTTTTTTATTCTTCCGTATCGGATGGGCTTTTATCTGCTTTGGTTTCGGTAATATCCGCCAAGGGGTTCTGTGCCATGGCATTCATCATGTTTTTGTCGCTGACATGGGTATATATCTGCGTGGTGTTGAGCTGCTCGTGACCGAGAATGTCCTTCAATACACGAATATCCACGTTGCCCGATTGATACATGAGCGTTGCCGCCGTGTGACGGAGCTTGTGCACCGAATAGTGCTTGGAGCCAAGTCCTGACAGATCAAGATATTTATAGACCATCGCCTGTACCATCTTGTCGCTGATTCGCTTGTCGCGGTTGCTTAAAAACAGCGCTTTGTCGGTGATGTTACGATTCTTTTCAATCAGACGATAATTCAGAAGATAGTCGGACAACACCACCTTGCAGGCCTCGTTCAGATAAATAATGCGCTCCTTGCTGCCCTTACCTACAACGCGAATGTGATTCAGCTCACGGTCAATATCACTGAGGCTGATCCCCACAAGCTCGTTCAGACGCATACCGCAATTCAGAAAGAGTGTGATGATACACAGATCTCGCAGACGGCTTTTGGATTGCGTGTCGTTGCGAACGGTGTCGAGCAGCATTTTGGACTCTTCAAGAGAGAGAAACTTGGGGAGCGTCTTCTTTCTCTTGGGGGATTCGATGTTGGCGGCGGGGTTCTCCGTCAGATACCCGCGCTTGACCGTCATAAATTTAAAGAGTCCCTTGATGGCCGAAAGCTTTCTTGCCTTGCTTGCCCACATATTTTTGCGCACGTTACCCGTGTAGAGCAAAAAATCGTATATTTTGTCGGGAGTTATCTCTTTAATGTACGCAACATCTACGTTTACGATAGAGATTTCACAAAACTCATCGGAATCGGGATCGATCGCGTGCTCCTTGGCGATCAGATAACGAAAAAACGTGCGCAGATCCAAAAGGTACTCGTCTACGGTTTTTTGCGAGCAACCCTGGATCGCGGTTTTATATGATGCGAATTCCCTTATTACAGGCGGGAATTCGTCAATGCTTACTTTATAAGGCATTACGTCCTCCATAAGTGTTGTAATTTGAAGTAATTATACCAAAATTTTGATTTTTTTACAAGAGGTGATGAGAATTTTCGTATATTTGAATAAAAACGAAAAATAATTTTGTATAATTTTGATAATTGAGAATATTTGTGCGGTCAAATTCCTTAAAACTTCACACGGAAGTGTAGAAAAATACACAATTGTTTTATATAATATCTTTATAATGTGAGGCTGTGCCTAAAATATCTGCTCTGTAACAACATCTTACGGCACCCACGAAAGGATTTACGTAATGAATGATTTTTTTAAACGGTATTCATATGACAGCGTTTGCCTATTCTTGAATCAGCTTGCTATCGGTCTCTTTGGCGCAATGCTGGCTCTTGCCGCGGGAATGGCGGAGAATACGGCTTTGCGTACCGTCACCAGCGTTTTCGCAATCATCTTTTTCCTTTTCCTGCAGTTTTCCGCAACGTGGAAGGTAGGCGCGGAGGACAGAGTTGCCATCGATCTCGGAAAGAGACGTAGGGATCTTTCGGTTCCGATCAAGATGTGGCTGCTTGCCAATTCTCTCAATCTTCTGCTTGCGCTTCTGATGTCCCTCAGCATATGGACGGACGTGCCTGCGTTGGATTCGATAGGTGGATTCGTTACGTGGATCAAGCTGATCCTTGAGGGTATGTATACGGGCGTTCTCGCGATCCGCGTGAACGGTATTCCGTTGAATGCCTATTGGTTTATGCACTTTTTGACTACGGTTCCTTCGCTTGTTGCGATCTATGCATCGTATCTTTGCGGATTGAACAATATCAGCTTTGGCGGGCTGTTTTCTCCGAATCCCACTTCCAAAAAGAAGTGAGCTTGAATATTGTATAAAAAGAGAGCTTCGGCTCTCTTTTTTTGAATCTTAAAAATTCTTAAATGTTTATAGAATCGCTTGTAAAGTATGAGGTTGTATGATATAATTAGTATCGGCTTGGAGATTTTTTTGTGTCAGTTTGATCGAAGGAGGTATGCGCTTTGGATAATGGAAAAATCAAGGTTCTGGTCGTAGACGATGAGACGGATATTCGCAAGATCGTCAGACTTTTGCTTCAGAACAAGGGATATTCTGTCAGCGAGGCGGCGAACGGAGCTCTTGCTTTGGAGGCTGTCCGACAGGATGACATCGACCTGATCATTATGGATATTATGATGCCACAGATGTCCGGCGTGGAGGCAACAGCCGCTATCCGAGAAATCTCAACGGCTCCCGTATTGTTTCTCACAGCAAAATCGTTGGACAGAGACAAGGAAAGTGCGTATGGCAGCGGAGGAGACGATTATCTTGTCAAGCCGTTTTCTTCTTCCGATCTGATTTTGAAGGTGGAGTCACTTCTGCGCAGATATATGGTTTATAAGGGTAAGGAGACCTCGCTTTTGCACCTTCCATGCGGTGTTGAGGTAGACGTGGGAAAGCGGACGGTGCGTAAGAACGGAAATAATCCCGGCTTGCGCGACAAGGAGAACGAAATGTTTTTCTATCTGCTCGATCACAGAGGCGAGATCATCTCATCGGACGCGCTGTATGAAGCGGTGTGGGGTGAGAAGGCGTTGCCCTCCAGCGCAAATAACGTAATGGTCAATATGCTTGGAATCCGCAAAAAGCTTGAGGACGACCCGTCCTCTCCCGAGTTGATCAAAACGGTGTGGGGAAAGGGGTACAGATTTGAGTAATTTTATAAAATTCAGATCCCTTCGCAGTAAGCTTTTTATGGTTATGACGTTAGCGTTGCTTGCGGCATCGGTGCTGTTTCTGACGATTCGGGAGCTCGGCAATTTCTTGGTTTGGCGTTATTATCTTGATGAAGCGAACAAGCAGGAAAGAGCGGAGGAATACGTTGAGGAGTTTCAGCAATACGTGTTTGATAATAAGCTGTCTATCAACGATTCCAAAATGATTTCGGAGTGGTCGGCAGGGAGCTACGTGGATATAATTCTGTACAAGGATTCCAATTTGGTTTACGCGCCCGAGTGGTTTATCAGCACGGAGGATGAGGAAAAGGAATCGGAATCCGCAGTATCGAGTGAAATAGAGACCGCGCTCGAAACCGAGGAGCCAAACAGTGCCGAATCTGTAGATAAGGTGTTTCTTGATAACGGATGGTTCTCGGGTGACCGAGGCTTTGAGCAGTATCTTACCGAGGAGGCAAGAGAAGCATATCTGGAAGCGTTGGGTGACCTGTTGGACGGAAATCAGGAGCTTCGTCCGGTGTATTTCGTTGACGGTACGCTTCTGATACGGGTTGTGGATTATACCGAGGATTTCGTATATAGTCTGGTAACGGTTGCGAGCATTGTTGCCGCATTCTTTTTGCTGGCGGTAATTATGGTGTTCAATTTTACCGGCACGGCTACACGGGTAAACCGCCTCGCACACAACGTCAAGCTTGTTGAAAGCGGTAATCTTGAGATGCCTATCGTGCTTGACGGCAATGATGAATTGACCTCGCTTGCTGCCGACGTAAACAGCATGAGAAATGCCGTTGTGGACAATATGACAAAGGAAAAACAGGCTTGGGAGGCAAATGCCGAGCTGATCACCGCGATGTCACACGACATCCGTACACCGCTTACGGTTTTGCTTGGATATCTGGACCTTATGGAGCTTCAGAATACCGATGAGAGCTCTGCTGAATATATTGCCGCTTGCAAGGAAAATGCTTTGCGCCTTAAGAGATTGTCGGACGATATGTTTTCGTATTTTCTTGTGTTTGGCAAGAAAGACGTGGGGATAGATCTCACAGAAGAAATCGATGGCCTGTCTTTGGCGCATATGCTTGCCGAGCGAGAGGTCTTGTTGATGGAATCTGGCTTTATGATCCAACAGGAGCAAGATATTCCAAGGGTAAGAATCAAGGTGGATACGGCGTATTTTAATCGCGTGATCGACAATATTTTTACCAATTTAAGCAAATATGCCGATCCGGCTGAAAGCATTCGGATAGATACGACTTACGACGGTGATTTCCTGACGGTAACGGTGAAGAATCGTGTCAGAACGGATCGGAATCGCACAGAAAGCAACGGTATCGGAATCAAGACCTGCATTAAGATCATGGAAAGACTTGGTGGCAGCTTTGAGGTTCTGAATGACGGCGGACATTATACTGTTGTGTTGAAATTGCCCGCTACTCCGATGGAGGAAATATATGCTGATCCTGCAAATACTTAATATTATAAACATAGTGATAGGTCTTCTGTTCGTGCTTTGTTACTCTTATCAGATCTTCTATATCATCGTGGCATTGGTGAAAAAGCCTCATGAATATCCGGAGACCGAAAAAAGAGGCAGATATGCCTTTATGATCTCGGCGAGAAACGAGGAGGATGTGATCGGACAGCTATGCGACAGCATTCGCGCTCAGAATTATCCCGCAGAGCTTGTGGATATTATGATCGTTGCCGATAACTGTACCGACAGTACCGCAGCTGTGGCAAGAGCACACGGCGCGAAGGTTTACGAACGGTTTAACAAGGAGCAGGTCGGCAAGGGATATGCCTTAACGTTTTTGTTTGACCGTGTCAGACAGGACAAGGGGACCGACTACTACGACGGATATTTTATCGTAGATGCGGACAATCTGCTTGATGAAAACTACGTGCTTGAAATGAATAAAGCGGTAATGGATGGCAGGAGAATCGTTGTGTGCTACCGCAATTCGAAGAATTACGGCGAGAATTGGCTTGCCTCCGGCTCATCTCTTTGGTTTTTGCGTGCATCAAAGCATTTGAATAATCCGAGAACGCTGCTTGGCGTTAGCTGTGAGGTAAACGGAACGGGATTTTTCGTGCACAGAGACGTGATCGAGCGGCAGGGCGGCTGGATCCATCACCTGCTGATCGAGGACATCGAATTTACCGTTGATAACGTGATCAAAGGCGAGATCGTGGCATATTGCCACCGCGCGATGGTTTACGACGAACAGCCCACAAGCTTTTCGCAATCCTGGTGGCAGAGAAAAAGATGGACAAAGGGCTATCTGCAGGTCTTGAAGGGCTATGGATGGACGTTGATCAAACGCTTCTTTACGGGAAAAGGCTTTTCGAATTTCGATATGCTGATGGCGATCTCACCGGCAATGATTCTGACCTTTATTGCCTTTGTGGTAAATCTGGCGGCTCTTGCGATCACCCTGTTCGTTGCTCTTGAGCAATTTCCTGCGGCATTGCTCAGCATTGGAGTGACTATGGTGGGCGCTTACGTATTTTTCTTCTTTGTCGGGCTTGTGAGCGGTATTACGGAGTGGAACAATATGCACGCTCCGAAGCACAGGAGAGTATTGTCTCTTCTGACCTTCCCGGCTTTTATGTACACGTATATACCGATTGTGGCGGCAACGCTGTTTTCGCCTAAGGTTGAATGGAAGCAGATCAAGCACAATGCCGCAAAGCCGGAGCAAGCGCCGAAGAATCATAATGAGGCAAGGATTGGAAAGGATGGCTGAGCCGTCCTTCGAATAAAAAGGATTTGGTGTTAAATGAACTATTTTGAAATTACGGAAATGATCATCTCGGTCCTGTATACCTTGATGGGAATTATGACTGCCCATTTCGTATTTTTTGCGGTGGTGGGAATCTTTGCAAAGAAAAGATTTCCCGAGACCGAGGAAAAGCTGCGATACGGTATTCTGATCCCTACGAGAAACGAGGAGCACGTGGTGGGAAAGCTGATCGAGAGTATCAGAAAATCGGACTACCCGCAGGATAAGCTTGAGATTTTTGTAATTGCGCATAACTGTACCGACGGCACCGCCGCGGCGGCAAGAGCCGCGGGGGCAGTGGTCTATGAGTACAATAATCCCAACGAGCGAAGAAAAGGCTATGCTATGCGATATCTTGTGGACCGTATCAATGAGGATCACGGATGCGATCGCTTTGACGGCTTTTTCGTATTTGACGCGGATAACGTGCTTGACGGAGCTTTTATTTCCAAGATGAATGACGCTTTCGTTGCAAATGAGCGCAAGCATATCATTACCTCTTACCGAAACTCAAAAAATTTCGGTGCGAACGTGATGTCCGCGATGTATGGCTTGTATTTTGCATACAGCAGTCGCTTTGAGGCGAGAGGCAGAGCGGTGATGAACAGCTCCACGAGAGTTGCGGGAACAGGATTTTTGATGAATTCTGAATTCCTGCGCGACGGTTGGCAGTATTTTTCGCTGAGTGAGGATACCGAGCTGACAGCGGATCGCTTGCTG
This sequence comes from Clostridia bacterium, assembly GCA_017462125.1. The sequence goes on from JAFTRQ010000149.1 coordinate 24,585, forward strand.
GAGGAAGTCAAGGTCATTTATTGCGATGAGGCGGTATTTTACGACGAGCAGCCTACAACGTTCCGCGTGATGTGGAATCAGCGCCTTCGCTGGGCAAAGGGACATCTTTCCGTTTTTAAGAGCAAGGGTGGAAGGTTGGTCAGATCGATTCTGACAAGCCCTAAGAGAGGCGGAGGACGATGCAAATGGTCGATGTACGACCTGTTTGTTGGATTAACTCCGCTGTGTGTGGTTGCGGCTTTGATCGGGCTTTTGCAAAACCTGTTCTTTTTCATAGCGCCGCTGGTAACCGACGTGGGGATTATGGATATTTATCCTCAGTATTTGCTGAATACGTTGCAGACCACGCTGGGAACCTATGCAATGCTGATTTTCTCATCTACGCTGTTGTATATTTTGGAGCGCAAGCGCTTCCCGAAAATCAAGCTTTCGATAAAGATTGCTTCGGTGCTCCTGTGGCCTGTGTTTTTGCTGATTGCAGCGCCCTTGCAGATTCTGGCGGTCTTTATAAGAGACGTGAAATGGGTTCCGATCCCGCACACCCATGCAATGGCAATCGAAAACGTTAACACATCGGAAGAGAAGGCCGAGAAGGCTCCCGACTTGTGCTGAATAAAAAAATCAAGGATGAAATGGGTGTTGTCCTTATCGGAGAAATTGAATAAGGGTATGGGCATAGCCCGACGGCATTTGTATTACAAATGCGAAACTGGCAATAAAAACAGAAGAGAGAGTAATGCGGAAGTAAAATTCCGTAAAACTCTCTCTTTTCTGCATTTTTATGAGTGGTATTCTTTG
>JAFTRQ010000150.1 GCA_017462125.1 Clostridia bacterium
CGTTTCTGATATCAAAAAATATCTCGGCAAATAAATAATACAAGCACAAAATGGGATGCATACGATGCGCCCATTTTGTGTATTTTAAGAAGGTGACGTTAATGTATGATATTATAGTGATCGGAGCAGGTCCTGCGGGACTCACAGCGGCGCTTTACGCCTGCAGAGCCTCCAAAAGCGTGCTTTTGCTGGAAAAGGGAGCATTCGGAGGTCAGATAACCTACTCTCCCAAGGTTGAAAATATTCCGGGCTTTATCAGCCTTTCGGGCAACGAATTTGCGGATAAGCTGGTGGAGCAGGTGCTGGAGCAGGGGGCAGATATAGAGCCCTGCGAGGTACTTGAAATAAAGGACGGCGACATCAAGACCGTCGTTACCGACAGCGGCGAATTTGAAGCCAAAAGCGTCATAATCGCAACGGGAGCAAAGCACAGACTTCCGGGACTTGAAAGGGAAGAGGAATTTATCGGAAACGGTATCTCCTTCTGCGCAGTATGCGACGGAGCTTTCTATGAGGGCAAGACCGTGGCAGTTCTCGGAGGCGGAAATTCTGCACTTCAGGAGGCTGTTTTGCTGTCTGAGCTTGCCAAAAAGGTTATAATCGTTCAGAATCTCGATTTCCTCACGGGCGAAAAGAAGCTTCAGGAGCGAATTTATGAAAAAGAAAACGTGGAGGTAATCACGGGGGCGCTTATCAGCCGACTCGGAGGCAAGGACGAGCTTGACACGATCACCGTCCAAAAGGGAGAGGAAAGCTTTGATATTGCCGTTGACGGACTTTTCGTGGCTATCGGACTTGTTCCTCAGAACGAGGCGTTTTCAGGGCTCATCGAGCTTGATAATTACGGATACGCAGATTCCGACGAGACATGCCTTACCAAAACGAAGGGAATATTCGTGGCGGGCGATTGCCGCAAAAAGCGCATAAGACAGGTGGCAACAGCGGCAGCCGACGGAGCAATAGCGGCTCTTGCGGCGTGTGATTACGTAGATTCAAATAAATAAAAAATGCCCGAAAGGGCTCCTTCTCATAAAAAAGTTTGATTTCTACTTGTAGGGACCGGCGTCCCCTGTCAAGAGCATGATTGTAAACAATTGTGCAAGAGGATTGTAAACACTTTTGCATTATTCAACTTAACGCTTTTGGAAGCCGAACGGAGCGGAGCGGAGAGAGGCTTCCAAAAGCGGCGCGCCGCCTACGGCAGGCGCGAGATTCTGCGATTTAGCAGTTGCTCGGTCGCCGTGTCTATCTCCGCAATTTTATAATTGCGGTAGCACAGCGCGAAATGCGTTCCCTCTAAGGGACGTAGTTCCAACTCCGCGCCTGTCATCGTTTCACTCAGATAGAATTCTTTGCGGTCAAACCTCAAATATCCCTTGTAATTCACTTTGAGTGTACGGTATATTCCGCTGTACTCGTAAGGCTTTATTTCTTCAGGGTATTTCCTTTGGCTGGGTATGTATATGTCCGAAGGACGACACAGCTCTATTCCATGATGCGGTCGCACCTCGTTATACTTTATCCGCCACTCCTGAAGTTGTTTGTCAGCATCCGATATATCTGTAAACGTGCTGCGTTTGATCAACTCGTTTTTCATCGTACGATGAAAACGCTCAATCTTTCCTTGCGTTTGCGGATGCAACGCCCGCCCGTGTATCGGCAGCACGTCAAGATCCATAAGCCAACGCTCAAAACGTGTAAATCCGCCCTTAAAACCCGCAAATTGACCTCCATTATCGCTCAAAATGGCATTTGGAAGCCCATATTGCCTAAAAGTGATCTCCATATTTTGAGTTACTCCGTGGGTATTGTTCTTAGCAAATATCCCAAGACAGTATCGGGATCGGTCGTCAATGATGTCAAACGGAAAGCACCTGGTTCCGTCAAGAAGCGGGAAATCCCCCTTGAAATCGATTTGCCATAGCTCGTTACAATGCTCGCGTTGAAAGCGTATGTACGCTTGGCGTTTTTGCGATTCTGTCTCACTTATCAGACCGTTTCTTTGCAGGATATTGTTCGCTGTGCGAACGCACGGCAGGTTTGTATAACCTTCGTTTTCCAAAACCTTCAGGATCGTTTTCCCACCCCATTCAGGATTTTCGTAACGCACTTTCAAAATTGCCTCTTGAATGTCATCGGGAGTCCTTCCCGGCACGCTTTGCGGCGCATGGCTTCGGTCAGATAGTGATTCTTGACGTTCATATCTTGACACCCATTTGTAACCTGTTGCCCGTGTTATACCAAACTCTTGACATAGACGGCTGAAATTTTTGGCTGTTCTTGCAGACTCTGCAAATTCTTTTCTTAATTCTTCCACAGTTTTGTCCTTCCAAGGCATTTTTACAACCTCCTTCGGGTCGTTTTTTGCCTTTATTATATCACAAAACTGTATACAATCATATTGCACTACTTGTATATAATCATACTGCACTATACACTCCCCGACGGTCCATGATTTCAAACAATTACCGCAACCGCCCCCGTCCGTGCGCAAACGAACGTTTTTCCGAAACCCGGTAGGGGCTGGCGCCTCGACAGCCCGTGTTGCAGTCGTCACGGCTGTGTTTAAACCTCATCCCCGCAACCGCCCGAGCGCAAACAAGCAACTCTAAAAAGAATCAAAATCCCAGCTCCGTTGCCACAAGGATCACCTTTATGCGCCCCTTGGGTCTGCAAATACGGGTGAAATTGACGTTACAGCAAATGCTGTCGGGGGATTTGCAATCAGCGCAGGCACCCGTGACCTTGCAGGGCGTATTTATGTCAAATCTTTGCGCATTGATGGGTGCCGCAACGGATCTGGCACGCTTCAGTGCGCTTTCCGTATCGGGGGCGATCTTATTGACGCCCACGAAAACGATAACGCTGTCGGGGCCGAAGATCAGGGGAGCAACACGGTTTCCGTTGCCGTCGATATTGACAAGAACCCCGTCTGCGCTTACCGCATTGGCGCTCATAAGAAAGGTGTCGCAGGTAAGGCAAGCCTTCATAAGTCTTTTTGATTCCTCGGGACTCTTGGCAAGACTTCTGTCGATTACGGGATTTCCACGCTTTTTGAGCTCGTCCTTGATGCCGATTTTGTCCACGGTCACTGATCCGCCCCAGCCCACCGTTGCATCGCTTGGAATGAGCTCCAAGGCGATTTTTAAGGCTTCTTCCGCGTTTTGGGCGGTATAAACGTCAAAATGACGGCTTTTTAAGCTTTTGGAAACGGTTGACAGCAGCTTTTCGTTGCGAATTTCTATGGGTGATTGATTCATAGCAATATCCTTTCAATATAGTAATAAAGGGGAACGTGAAGTTCCCCTTATTTTTTAGATCATAAACTTGATGTATCTGTACCAGATCTTCTTTACGGGCGACAGCGCACGGTATTCCATCTTGATCCTTTCGTCAAGATAAGTACCGAGCACGTCAAGCTCTTCACGGGTAACTCCGTTTCCGAACTCCTGCTTACAGATCAGTGCGCTGATCTCTTCCATGGAGCGTGAAAGTCTGCGACGGCGGCGCCACAGCTTCTTGTCTCTCTTCTTTTCGGGCTCAGGCTCGTTGTCAAGTCTGGCAGCGAACTCGGAGGGCATCTCTCCAAGGCGTCTTTCGTATCCCGCTACGTATAGCACGTCGTAGATACAGTCGCCGATGGTCACAGCTACAAGATCCATGTCGCTCTTGTCCTCAAAGCTTCCGTAAATGGCACGCTGTATGAAGTACTTTCTGTTGTCGTGTATTCTGTGTGCTATCTTGATCTGGCGTCTGATGACAAAGAATACAAGAAGCAGCACTGCCACGACTGCCAGAAGCTTGCCCACAGCCTCCCAGTCGATCTCAAACTTTGGCTCATCCACGGGCTTTTCGGGATCTTGAACGTTCGGATCCTCGGGATCAACGATGGGCTCTGTGACAGAGGTATCGTCGGGGGTGGTCACGGGAGGAGGCGTTGTTTGCGTGGGATCTGTGGTTATGGGATCGTCGGGACGGATATTCTGAGGAATATAGTACATATCCGCATAATATCCGGGGGTGGTCTCAAAGGTTCTCCAGCCAAGACCTTCGATGTATACCTCAACCCAAGCGTGAGCATTGTCGTCGTAAACGTCGAAGATGAATTGGTTGTTTCCCGCCTCGTCCTTGGACTTTTCATAGTCGGCGGCGATGTATCCCTGAACGTATCTTGCGGGGATTCCAAGCTCTCTTAAAAGAAGGGTTGCCGCAGAGGCGAACTGTACGCAATATCCTTCCTTGGTTTCTGCAAGGAATGCATCAAGATCGCTTTCATACTCGCCCGAGGGGATAGCGGGCTCCAGAGAATAGGTGTAGTTTTCATTGAGGTAATTGATTACCGTCATGATCTTCCAGTGAGGATTGTCGTAGGAATCAAACTCCTCGGAAAGCTCTTCTGCGATCTCTTCGACCACGGGACTGCCCGATTTCTTCAGATATTTGTTCTTTACGTGCTCCGTATAAGCTTCCACGGTGGTATAGTAGCGTCTGTACCACTTGAGCTGTTGATCGTTGGGCATCGCCAGATATTCCTCAAGAATACCCTCGGCTATGTACTCGTTGTAAAGATCAAGATCAACAAGCTTCTGATTAAAGGCTTCAAGAGCCGCTTTGTCATCACCCGAATAATTCTTGAGCTCCGTAAGAATGAAATCGCCCAGAGCGAAGTAATAACGTATCAGAGCGTAGGAATTGTCCGCATAGCCTGCGCTGGTGTAGGACTGAAGTATTGCACCCGTTGAATACTTTTTGAAAAGATTCAGCCAAGTGGATTGATACATGCCGTCCGAGAACAGCTCGACCTTTTCGCTGTATGGCTCGTAGGTGCTTTCAAACTCCAGAACGTGCAGATCCGTCATAAACGATTGAGGCAGAACGTACAGAATACCGGAGTTTTCGATGTACTCAACGTCGATATAGGTTGCAACGTAACCGAAATCGTTGTTTTTGACGTAATTTTCGTTGGCGAAATAGGACGTGGAAACGCTTTCCTTGTCAAATCTCAGCTTGTAGTTGAACATTTCATAGAGTCTGTAGGCAACCTCGTCACCGGTAAAGCTCTTTCCGGCGTAAGATCCCTTCAGCTCCTCGGACATTGCGGCGTAATCCTCCTCGTCAAGAAGGCTCCACGCATCGGTAGAATAGTCGTAATCGTCAGCGATCCACGAGCGCAGATAGATGTTCTGGGAGGATCCCGAGGTTACTCTGAACAGATGGGCGTTGGTAAATTCGGGGGGATCGATGACTACGGGCTTTTCGTCCACCAGAGAGTTCATCATGTTGTTCTTGGGATTGCCTCCCGTCAGAAGCGTCATGAAGTAGGCGCGGGCAACGTCGATGGGCTCGCTGATGAATCCGATCTCAGCAAAGGCAGATTTGGTGGAGACCGCAGGTATAATAGCGATCACAAGGGCAAGCAGACCCGCAACTGCCGATGCGTAGCCGCTGAAGGCGCGGCTTTTTTGATTTTTCTTGAGCTTTGCGTACAGTCTGTCATGGGCAGAAAGCACGATGGTGGAGCAAAGTCCCGCCAGAGTGAATGCAATACCTAAATTGCTGTTTGAGAAATTGTAGGAGAAGCAGACCGCACAGAAGGCACCGCCCACGATGACCATGGGGAACAGTCTTGTGCGTCTTGCTGAGAATGCCGAGAAGATAAGGCACAGAGCCGTGGCAATGGTGGCAATTCCGCCAAACAGCATTACCGACTCGCCTTCAAGATATCCAAAGCCAAGGTTAAGGTATCCTGCCGCCGCATATCCGTTGTCCTCCAGCGTGTACATTACGCTGTTGAAGGTCTCCTCAAATCCTCCCACGAAGAAGGAAACGGGATTTCCGGCGAAGACAAAGATCATAAGTGCGGTGAACACAAGCACGCCCAGGCCTGCAAGGGAATAAAGCTTGCCCATGAATATCATGGAGAAGGCGCAGGTCATTGCAAAGCAGAACAAAAGCAGCAAAATTCCCGAAACGCCCTCGCCGGTCACCGAGGTACCGGGCGTCATGGCAAAGGCATCGCAGAACATATAGCAAACGCCGAAAACGGAGAATGCAATGGAGAAATATCTCAGGGCAAATCCAAAGAAGGTGGAGTGATTGAAGCCCTCGATCTTTTCGGGATCGTAGAGCACGGGGATCATGCGAAGCTTTTCTTCCTTGCGGCGAAGCTTTTCCTGACGGCGGCGCTCTTTTCTTGCCTCCCGCTTTTTCTGTCTTTCAAGCTTCTTTTGAAGCCTTATGCGGGCTTTTTCCTCCTTGCTTTGCTTTTCACGGCGTTTTTTATCCCGTGAGCCTCGCACTGAGGTTATATTTTGCTTTCCCGGGTCTTCCTTTTTTATCTCGTCCCTGTCAAGCTTTTTCTTTTTACTCACTTACACCGCCTCCTTTCGTGGCGTTACCGTCCGATGAAGGAGACTCGGCACCGTCCTTTTGCGCGTACTCGAATTTTTCTTCGGTCTTTTCCTCAAGATCCGCATTGAAGTAGTTGATACCGCACCTTGTGAGCTCGTAGTGGCATGCGTTGAGCATGTCGGAAAGCTTTTCTCTGTGCTCGGGGTGGACCTTGGAATAGGGAACGTAGCCCCATACGCTTACTGCGTTGTTGCCCGAAGCGCTGGCTCTGGAGCCCGAAACGGATGCGATACCCGCAACGGTGGCTGTGTCAATGCATCCCGTGACGAATACGTACTCAGCCGCACCCTCTTCCTCAACGTAACGGGTGAGGTCGTGAACGCCGCCCTCTACCCGGGATATGGGAGAGGTGGCGAAAAGACGGTAGATCTGCTCAAACTCGTACTGAGAGGAGATCCTTGCAACGCCTATATCGCCGTTGATGCGCTCGTCAAACCACACAAGGGTTGAGGATCTGCCCTCTGCAAGGTTTTCACGAACCAAAGCGATGGCGGTTTCCACAACGGCGTCACAGCAAAGCTCGTTGACGTCGCTGTCAAATCTCTTGTCGTTGTCGGCGTATCTCTTTTTGTTGTCGCAGAAAATGATCATTTGCTGCTTTGCGTTTTTGGAATACTGACGCACGATCAGATCGTCGCTTTTACTTGAAAGCTTCCAATGCACCGAGCGCAGGGAGTCGCCTACCTGATACTGTCTGATGTCGCTCATTTCGGTGTTGTCCTGACCGATGGCACGGCTGGTGGTAACAGTCAGCTCCTCGGAGGTGTCGTTGGACTGACGTCTTGGCAGAGAAAGCTGTCTTGGCATTACGAAGATCTGCTTGAAGATATTCACGTCACAGCGATATTTGAACATACGGAACATATCCGTGCAGTAAATATCCGAAACGCCGATATCGTAGTTGCCTCTGTAGGTAAAGGAGAGATTTCTGCGGATGCAGTATCCTCCAAAGGGGATCAGTGACAGTCTGGTGAGCACCTTGTCGCATCTGACCGCATCGGGGCGGGGAACTGTGATCTCCGCATCGATGAAGGGAAAGGGGATCACGGACTCGTTGGCGATGGAGAGGGTGAAATCCACGGGTGACATCTTTCTGACCTCGGTGTCGGAGGTCTCAAGATAGTGCCTTACGCAAAGAACGCCTACCACGATGTGAAGTATTGAC
>JAFTRQ010000151.1 GCA_017462125.1 Clostridia bacterium
GCGAAGCGCAATGTTAACACTCCTGCTGTTGATATAGTGAAGAATAACTTGTTGAATAGAAATTTGTTCTAAATATAAAGAGGCTTTCCCTTCGGGAAAGATCGGCTTCGCCGATAAGGCAAGCGGTTTTATTAAGATCACGGCTACAATTTGCGCGGCGGCAGAAGAGTTTCACTTGTTCCAACTGAAAAACCCACGCTCGTGAGCGCCCCCCCGAAGGGGTGAAAGCTCACAGGTGAGGGGGATTCATAAGGGTGGAGAGGATGTCGCAGGGATGAAAAATGCGGCTCCGCTGTGTTTTTCATCACAAGACCCTCTCCACCTTGTGCGGCGTTTCTTTGGTTCGTTTCTTGCCGACGCGGGCAAGAAATGAACATATAAAGACTCCAATAAATTACAATTTATCAAGCAACGAAAAAGACAGCTTTTTACCGAAAGGGTATCAAGCTGTCTTTTTTTACTGCTGACGGAGACTTTTGTAATGCAAACGGGTGTCCCGAGGCTGAAAGCAGGGCTCTGTGGGCAAGGATGGCGCAATTGCAATATATCCTTGATCATTAGGGCGGACGGGTGCGCTGTCGGCACCTGCCCTGCTATTTTCCTTGGCAGAGCCGTACCAGATCAGCCCCGCCATCAGCAAAAGCCCAATGACGATAAACAGCGTCAGCGCCCGCACGCTCATATTGATGCCATCGTATATGACCCTTCTGTTCTCGTTTTTCATACGCTTTATTTCCTTACAAGATATTTTCTCATATCCACCGCGCAGGCGATGAGAATGATCAGACCCTTGATGATATACTGCATATTGGCGTCGATATTCAGCGCGGTCAGACCGACGAAGATCAGTCGTAGAAGCACTACGCCAAGCACCACGCCGCCGATCTTACCGATACCGCCGACGAAGGATACGCCACCGATGACGCTTGCCGCGATGGCGTCGAGCTCGTAGTTGAGTCCGGTTGTCGCCGAGTTGGAGCCGATTCGCGCCGCCTCGATAAAGCCCGTGATACCGTACATAATACCCGCCAGCATAAAGACAAGCATAATGACCCGCTTGACGTTGACGCCCGAAACGTTTGCCGCGTCGGGGTTTGAGCCCACCGCGAACATATTTTTACCAAAGGTGGTCTTGTTCCAGATAAACCACATTACGGCTGTGATCAGCAAGGAGTACCAAACGAAATTCGGGATGGGTGTTCTTCCGATCGACAGAATACTGCCGTTGATAAAGCTTGTGTAGCTTGCGTTAAGTCCCGAGATCGATTGTCCGTTGTTGCTTCCGATATTCAGATACATCAGAAGCGCGCCGTAGGCGATCAGCTGTGTGGACAGGGTGACGATAAAGGGGTGAAGATTGAATTTTGCGGTGCAGAATCCGTTGATCAGACCGACCAGCGCGCCGATGGCTATGGCAAGAAGCAGTACAACGGGCAACGGCAACGTTGCAAGTCCCGGAAACATTTTGCCTGCATACCCCGTAGCTTGTAACAGAGACGCGCAGATGCACGCGACCAATCCCACGATACGACCTGCCGACAGGTCGGTTCCCGTCAGAATGATCGCTCCCGCGATGCCGAGCGCTATAGGCAGGTTTGCCGCGGAGAGTGAAATGATGTTGACGATCGAAGCCGCCGACAAAAAGTGCGGACGCAGAAATTGTATTACGACGACCGCCGCGATAAGGAATATATACAGCGAATTGTTGATCAGGAACTCTTTGATCAACGCACGCTTTTCCTTCGCGTCGGCCTCCTTGAATTTTTTCAGTAACGTCATATATATGACCTTTCCTTTCTGAATACGGGCTTGAAACCTTGTTTTCAAGCAGGCTTCCGTTTTTTGGATTGATATGTGATTGCGATAAGCTGCGGCTCTGTCGGCTTTCGCTTAAAAGGTCTGTATTCTCAATTGCTTTTACCAAAGGCTTTTGGGAGCGCGAGAACCTTGTGACTCGCAGAGGCTTTTGCAAAAAAGGCTCTCGCACCTCTCCGCTACACAAATTTCGCCGCCAGAGTCATGATCTCCTCTTGCGAGGTGCTTTTGGCTTCGACCTCGCCCGCAACTCTGCCTCCCGACATCACGTAGATGCGATCGCATATACCGAGAAGCTCGGGCAGCTCGCCCGACACCACGATCACCGCCTTGCCCTTGGCGGCAAGTCTGTCGATCAGCTGATAAATCTCAAACTTCGCGCCTACGTCGATGCCACGGGTGGGCTCGTCCAGCATCAGCACCTCGGGCTCGGTAAGCAGCCATCTGCCAAGGATCACCTTTTGCTGATTTCCGCCCGAGAGAAATTGGATCTGCGTCCTTTGGGACGCGGTCTTGATCTTCATCGCGTCGATGGACCATTGCGTATCCTGCCTGCGCGATCGCTCCGAGAGCAGTCCGAGCCTTTTATGCTTCTTAAGGCTTGATATCGTGGTGTTTTCGCAGATATCAAGATTGCCGAAGATCCCCGTGGCTCTTCTTTCCTCGGTCAGCAGGGCAAAGCCGTTTCCGATCGCTTCTCTCGGCGTGCGGTTTCTGATCTCCCTGCCGTCGAGAAATATCCTTCCGCTCTCTCGTTCGGAGATGCCAAACAGGTTTTCGATCACCTCTGTCCGTCCCGCGCCTGCAAGTCCGGCAAAGCCGACGATCTCGCCCCGCCGCACCGTGAAGCTGACGTTATCGACGTGATTGTGCTTGGAGGTGAGCCCCTCTACCCGTAAGATCACGTCGCCGGGGCGGTTCGTTTTCTCGGGAAACATCTGCGTCAGCTCCCGTCCCACCATCAGCTTGATGATCTTTTCAATGGTCAGATCTCCTGCCGCCTCGGTGGCAATATGCCTGCCGTCCCGCATGATCGTTACGTCGTCGGCGATCTTCAGGATCTCGTCCATCTTGTGAGAGATGTAGATGATCCCGCAGCCGCGCTTCTTTAAGGTGTCGATGATGTCGAAGAGGTGTCCCACCTCGCGCTCTGTCAGCGAGCTTGTGGGCTCGTCGAGCACAATGATCCTGGCGTCATAGGAGACCGCCTTGGCGATCTCCACCATCTGTCGCTCCGCCACCGACATTTGACTCATGATCCGACGGGGATCGCAGGTGATGCCCAGATCCTCAAAGATATCTTTGGTGCGGCGGTACATCTCCCGCTCGGAGGTAACGAAGCCGAGGAGGGTGGGGTATCTGCCAAGCCAGATATTGTCCATCACACTCCGCTTCGTTGCCTGATTCAGCTCCTGATGCACCATAGCAACCCCGTGCTCAAGCGCATCCTTCGTGTTTTTAAAGGCGATCTGCTTTCCCTCCAGAAGGATCTCTCCCGAGTCGGCAGGATAGATACCGAAAAGACACTTCATCAGCGTGCTTTTCCCTGCACCGTTTTCTCCCATCAGTGCGTGGACCGTGCCCCGACGGACCGAAAGTGAGGCTCCGTCCAGCGCCTTGACACCGGGAAAGCTCTTGGTCATATTTTTCATTTCAAGTAAAATACCGTTTGACATATTGCTCCGTTCCGCCGAGAGACCGATCCGTTAACCCAGATATTGCGCGTAGGGGATTCTGATCTTCAGCACGTTTTTGTCGATATTATAGTTCTCCATTCCGTCGGTCAAGCCCTTATTTTCCGTGAGGGCGTTGGATACCAGATGGGTGACCGCCTCCGCCATTCCCGAGGCGTCCTGCTTGATGGTGCCCGTCATTTTTCCCTTGCTGATCAGATCCACGGCGGCATCGGTGGCGTCCACTCCGAAAACGGGGATCCGACGGCTGCCCTCCGCACCCGTGTTATAGCCTGCGGAATTCAGCGCGGAGATCGCGCCCTCTGCCATTCCGTCGTTGTTGCAGATCACAAGCTCGATCATATTTCCCTTGTCCTCGCTGTAGGAGGTCAGCGCGGTGGTCATATATTCGTTTGCCGCCGCCGCGGACCACTGCCCGTTTCGGTCAACAAGATATTTGTTGGGATTTCCCGCATCATAGAAGGCGAGCTTGCTTTTTCCTTCCTTTTCAAGGATCTTGTCGGCCTCCTCAACGCTGTATTGCGTTCTGTAGATCGCCTCGTTATTTCCCTCCTCACCCTTGAATAAGATATAGGATATCTTGCCGTCGCCGTTCAGGTCGAGGGTGGAATAATTCTCGGCAACGTATTGGCCGATCATCTGCCCCTGCAGAATACCCGCCTCGGCGGCATCGGTGCCAACGAAGGCGCACTTGTCGTAGCTTTTCACAACGTCGTCCGAAACCTCACGGTTAAAGAAGATAACGGGAATCCCCGCGTTTTTGGCAAGACTGACGATGCCTGCTGCCGCGTCGTCGGAGCCTGTGTTGACGATGTTGACAATGATCGCTCGGGCTCCGCTTGTGATGGCGGTCTGTATCTGCTCGGTCTGCGTGGTCTGGTTTCCGTTTCCGTCGTAATCCTGATATGCGATACCCGCATCGCTGAGCATTTTGTCCATCGCGCTTCTTACGTTTGAAATATAAGGGTCGCTGAAGGTATAGTAAAATACGTGAACGTCCGCCTGCTTTCCCGTTCCGCAGGAAGCTCCGAGGATCGGCATCAGTGCAAGCGCGCATATAAATGCAATGATTTTAATAAACTTTTTCATTATAAACTCCATCATAAAAATAAAATCGGTGAATTTTGCCGAGGTGTTGGCGAAATTTTTGATTCAATACTATTATGAGGTACAAGAGGCGTAAAAATAAGAGACAAATTTTAACACGTCGATACGGAAGGTTCGCCGTCGATGAATTCTTCTTGACAAGAAAAAACAAGTGTGCTATAATAAAGCTGAAGATAACAAAATTTTCTGTTACAGTAAAAATTTTCCTTGGAGGTGAGAGCGTATGAAAATGGGAAAGTGGATCGCGATGCTTCTCGCTTTTCTGATCATCTTTTCCGCTACCGCAGTTCTCTGGACGGTAACAGCCCTTGGGGCAACGCCTACCTACACCGTGTCAAGTCAGTATTCGAAAAGTAAATATTATGACAATTTCAAAAAGGTTCCCCTCACGGGAGATATGGCCACCGATACCGTTGCCATCGCGCTCTCTCAGCTTGGATATCACGAGGGCAACAGCGATGCCGATCTTGGCGGCTTGAACGTAAACGGCACCCGTGATTTTGTGGAATACAACGTGCTTTACGGCAAGCTGGACAACGATCAGGGGAATGGCGTCAGCTACGGATATTATTGGTGCGCAAGCTTTATCAATTGGTGTCTGCGACAGGCGAGAGTCAGCAAGGATGCCTCCGCGGCGGCTGAGGTCAGCTGTCAGAGATGGCTGACAGCGTGCAAGAGCGCGGGTATCTATATGGAAAAAACAGGCTATGCGCCAAAGAGAGGAGACCTGATCTTCTTTAAGGATTCGGGAAGCTACGTCAGCTCCACCCATATGGGTATCGTGCTGTATTCCGACGGCACGCGGGTTTATACCGTGGAGGGCAATACCTCCAACGGAAGCTTCTCAAGCAACGGAAATTACGTTGCGATCAAATCCTATTCCCTTTCCAGCACCTACATAGTCGGATATGCTTGCCCGAAATACGAGACCGACGACAGCGTGATTGAGGTCGACTACTCGGGAGAGCATATGTCCACGGGACTGTACGTCTCCACCAAGGAGATCTCCTGCTACGGAAATTCGGAGATGAAGGGTGAGAGCGAAAAGCTTGAAGCTTACGTTGTCTTTTCGGTCAAGGAGATCTGCAGCAATACCTTCCGTATCGTTTACGAGCGCGACGGAGAGGAGATCGAGGCTTGGGCGGATATCAGCGGAAAGGCACAGCAGATGACCGCTGATTCGGTGGCGTATACAGTATCTTATCTTGACGAAAACAATGCTTCCCTGCTTCCAAAGCAATTCCGCTTGGCGGATACCAAGATCACGGTGTCCGAGGAGCGACCCGTGAAGAAGAATGCGGGATTTTTGGGGTGGTCTTTTAAAAAGGGAGAGAAAACCGAGCTGATCGCTCCGGGTGAGGTGATCGCCGCCGGGGCAGAGGACGTAGTGCTTTACGCCGTGTGGGATTATACCTTCTATCTGGTTACCTTCAAGGATTCCGACGGATCGGTGATCAGCCAGAAATACGGCTATTTCGGTGACACGTATGAGATTCCCGTTCCCGATCATATTCCGGAGGGCTACGTGTTTGTCGGATGGGACAGCAGAGCGGCTGACGGTGTGATCAGAGGCGACGCAAGCTACACGGCGGTATATCGTGTGCGAACCGAAAGCGATACCGAGACCGCGTCTGCCGACGGAGAGCAAACCGACGGTCAGTTTATTCCCGTCATCGGAGGCGGATCGGATGCGGGATGTCGGGCAGGCATCGGCACACCGATGATCCTGCTGATTGCGGCAGCTTGCGGTTTCGCAGTAACCTTGATGAAGAAAAAAGAATCATAAAAAAGAGGTCTTTTCACGGATGTGAAAAGACCTCTAAATTATTATTTTGTAAAAGTCGGTACAATTACCGCAGGTTAAGTGCCGCAATCAAAACGCCATTCTCGCCCAGCCCGAGCGGGTGCTGTCAAGCGGAGGAAGACCGAGGATCTCACGCGCGGTTTCAACATAATATTTGTAGTTTTCAAGCGGTGTTCCGTTGGGAATGCGGTGGTCAAGTCCGAAAGCCGTTCCGATACGCACGTTGGGCTGCAGCTTATATTCAAGCTCATCTCTGATCTGCGCACGGGTTCCACGAAGGACATGCTTGTCGATTCCGCCCTTGAATGCCAATTTGTTTCCGTATTTTTCACGAAGCGCAACGATGTCCATTCCCGCCGCAGGCTCCGCGGGCATGGTCACGTTCACGCCGCACTCCAGCATAGCATCAAGAATGGGATTGATGTTGCCGTCGCTGTCCTGACTGAACAGTCGGGTTCCCTTTTGGGAAAGCATATCCCATATACGTCGGTAGTACGGGAGCATATATTCCTTCACAAGATTCGGTCCGATCATAGGTCCGCTCTTGCCCGCCATGTCCTCGTGAACCGTCAGGTTATCGACGGTGATCAGATCGCTGACTCTGTCAAGCACCTTGAAGGCGGTGTCCGAGATGGTATTTAAGATGTCTTCGATCAACTCGGGATCCTCGTAATAAGCGATACAGAGATTTTCCTCGCCCATCAGCTCACGAAGCTCGTCAAAGCCGCCGGGAATCGCAGCGAGTGTCAAAAAATCGTTGGCTTGTTGAAGCTTTTGGGCGCGCTCCAAGGCTTCGTAATTGATCCTGTCCTCATGAAACTTGTACATCGGCTTAATCTTTTGCCAACTGTCCATATCGGTGACGGGAAAATTCAAGGGCAACGGAATCGTAGCTTTTCCCTTGCAAAGCTTGACAGTTCTGCCAAGGTGATCGGTGGAGATCGTATGGAGCGGTGTGTCCTCAATGATTTGGGGCTTCAGCCCGCCTCTGACACCGGTATTGCAACCGCAGGATACCACAGGAACGTAATCGAAATCAAATGCAGTCAGCGCAATTTCGCTGTCTGTCGCTCCCTGTGTGCGCCACTCGTCCTCAAGACCGATAAGCGGGCCGAAAAGCTCGGTCAGCATCACTCTGTCGGATGAGCCGAAGGTCATATGTTCAATATATTCTTTCCTTGTCCATTTCATTTGCGAATACCTCTGATGATGTGTTTATAGTGTTATTATACTTTTTAAAACGGTGATTGTCAATTGGGTGAAATTGCTTTTTGAGGTTTGGTTTCTTGAAACCGAACCAAAAAACACAAGCTGTTCCTTTCTTGCCAATCAAAACGGGAGACCTGCTGATAGGTCTCCCGTTTTGTCTCTGTCAATATATTGGGATTAAAATTTTGATTTTTGGGGATGTTTTACGTTACTTTCTCCAACAGCGGATGAAATCTGTCTCCAAGCGCTATGCGCTTGATCGACGCGCAAATGCAAGCATTTGCTGTAACCAAAGAGCGTCGCTTAAGGAGGAGAGGGTCTGACGAGCAAAAAGCTAATCATCCTATTAACTGCACCTTTTTCGGGAAAGTTTTGAGGGGTGATAGGGGAACTTTTTCAAAAGTTTCCCTGTATCGCATTCTCGCGCATCCCACTAAATTGCAATTTATTTACAGACCACAAGCTGATATGTCTGCTTTTCACCCGCTTTAAGAGGTGCTGTCAGCTTGATTCTGTAAAGCTGGTCGCAGTCCCAGCTTCCGGGGATCTTCTGCGCCTCGGGCCAGGAGCAATCGGGAGAGTCGATCTCAAGCGTCAGCGAGGGATCGTAGTTGACAAGCTTGCCGTGGATAGTGAAGCTTCCCTTTTCAATATTCTGAGGCTCTGTGTTGCAGAGCAGATTGAAGGTGACCGAGCCGTCCTTCTTACTTATCAGCTCGTCGCAAACCACAGCTTTTCCGTCCTCGATTACCGCGCTTCTGATATACGACTCAATCGCCGCATCGGTGTGGTAAGCACCCGTTAGATCAAGGGTCAGCTTGCCTGTGCTTTCGTCAAACTGCACGTCCTTTGCCGCAAACTGTCTGCCGGGTCGCTGATTGATTCCGTTGATGGTGGGAAGATTATGATACTCCGATCTCATAGACCAGATGGTATATCTCTCTTGATTGAAGGTTCTTGCGGTGTAGGTACCAACGCCCGCGTCGATGAAAATCGGATCACCGTCACAGAATATGACAAAGTTACCAACGTCAAGATGGTTGTGTGACGCTGAATTATGGTGGCCTTTAAGTGAGAGATAAAGACCCTTTTGTGTGTCCTCACTGTCTCGGCATATCGAGAGATCAAGGCTTGGGAAAAAGTCTTTTTTTGAGGGCTTGAAGCTATTGTTTTGGGGAATTTCTTCTGCTCCCAGCGCGCGGAAGGAGCGGTAAGCGAAAGAAAACTCTAATGCAGGAAGCCTGCCTCTGCCCGTATAGAAGGTCTCCCAGAATTCCTGCATCAGTGTAGAGCCTGAAAGCTTGCCCCAATCGTATCCCCAGGCAGTGGAAACACCGATTTTTGATGCCGCATCGGAGAAGTTCAAAAATCTGCCGTCGCAGATATAAGCCTTGGGGAAAAACTCGCCCATTTTGATCATCAGAGGATCACAGAAGGCGTTGATCTTACCTGCACTCATATCGTAAAGCACGAGGCAGGCGTTATACAAAGCTCCACAAGCCGCACTCCAATATGCGGGTCCCTCGTCGCAAGCCGCGTCCTCGGCATAAATACTTGTGAATTTGTCAAGTCCCTCCAGCGCGATCTCTACGATCCTGCAACGTTCTGCCTGATCTTCTACAATAAACGCGCAGACGTTCAAAATATTGGATATCATCCAAGGACACCAGTTGTTGATCCACTTGAATTTTCCGTTGCCCATCCACGCCATCTCATCCGTATTATCCACAAACGGAGAAATGATACGGTCTTGCAGATTTTCAATGATGCGCTTGTTGATAAAGGGGGATACCTCGTCAAAACGATCTTTTAACAGATACCACACCCAAGAGATCAATGCCCCCGTATATCCTGCGCCAAGATCTGCATAATTACGCTTCCCCTCGTAGGAATAAGGGATCGTGAAATCCTTATCGTTGGGGCACGGATTGAGGCAGGCGGGGAAAACCCATGTGCTTTCCTCCAGCATCATCCAGACAAGGTCAAGAATCTTGTCGATAAATCTGCCCTGTCCCTCGTAAGCTTCCGCAACGGTCAGCTTGAACAGATCAACCCTGCGCTCGAAATAATGCTTTTCAAAGAACGCGCGGTCACCGGTCACGAAAAAAGCGTGGTAATCGGACAGTGTGATCAGATGATATTCTTTATTAAGCAGGGCTTCTGCCTGCGCGATGATCTCGTCCTTATATCGGGGCGGAAAATACAAGCCCTGCTCCCTGTCGCAAAACAGCTTGAATTTTTCAATCGGTAATATGATCGATTTTATGTCATAGTTTTTTTCTGCAAAAATTTTTCTTCCCATAAGACTCTCCTTTTAAATCGGAATGTCAAATCAAAACGCCATTCTCGCCCATCCCAAGCGTTTTCCGTCAAGGGCAGGAAGACCGAGAATTTCACGCGCGGTCTCTATATAATAGCGGTAATTTTCAATAGGAGTTCCGTTAGGAATACGGTGATCGAGGCCGAAGGCTGTTCCCTTGCGCATCTCGGGACGCAACTTGTATTCAAGCTCGTCTCTTATCTGCTCACGGGTGCCGCGAAGGACGTGCTTGTCAATGCCACCCTTGAACGCCAATTTATTTCCGTATTTTTCGCGAAGAGCGACGATGTCCATTCCTGCCGCAGGCTCTGCGGGCATGGTAACGTTAACTCCGCACTCCAACATAGCGTCGAGAATAGGATTGATATTTCCGTCGCTGTCCTGGCTGAACAGCTTCGTTCCCTTTGATGAGAGCATATCCCAAATACGTCTATAGTAAGGTAGCATATATTCTCTGACCAAATTGGGACCGATCATAGGACCGCTCTTGCCTGCCATATCCTCGTGTACCGTCAGATTATCGATGGTGATAAGATCGCTTGCTCTGTCAAGCACCTTAAAGACGGTATCTGAGATTGTGCCCAAGATGTCTTCAAGAAGCTCGGGATCCTCGTAATACGCGATACAGAGGTTTTCCTCGCCCATCAGCTCGCGAAGCTCGTCAAATCCGCCGGGAATAGCCGCAAGCACAAGGTGATTCTCTGTTTTTTGGAGCTTTTTCGCTCTTTCCAAGGCCTCGTAATCAATTCTTTCCTCGCAAAACTCGTATAGCGGCTTGATTTTTAACCAGCTATCCATGTCGGTTACGGGATAATCAAGAGGCAGAGGAAGGGTAGCTTTTCCCTTGCAAAGCTTAACGGTTCTGCCAAGATGGTCGGTGGATATGGTGTGAATGGGCGTGTCCTCAATAATTCTCGGCTTCATTCCGCCAAAGACACCTGTATTACATCCGCAGGATGTTACGGGAACGTAATCAAAATCAAAAGCAGTCAAGGCGATCTCATCGTTTGTCGCTCCTTGGACGCGCCACTCATCCTCAAGACCAATCAAAGGACCGAAAAGCTCAGTCAACATTGCTCTGTCGGAATCTCCAAATGTCATATGCTCAATATATTCTTCTCTTGCCCATTTCATTTAAGAATACCTCCAAGGACGTGTTATTGATACTATTATACCTTTAAAAACAGAGATTGTCAATTGGGTGAAGTTGCTTTTTGATTCGGTTGTTTGAAACCAAACCCTAAAATCATAAACCCTTCCCTTATTAGCAATAAAAATGGGAGACCTGCCATTCGGGCCTCCCATCTATTATTAATTTGATTTTTATCGGCAGACCTCAAGCTTATAGGTCTGTTTCTGACCCGCCTTAAGCGTTGCGGTCAGTTTGATTCTGTAAAGCTTATCGCAATTCCAGCTGCCGGGGATCTTTTGTGCCTCCACCCAAGTGCAATCGGGAGAATCGACCTCAAGCGTCAGCGAGGGATCGTAATTGACAAGCTTGCTGTGAATCTTGAAGCAACCCTCGCCCACGATCTCGGGCTCTGTGTTGCAGAGAAGATTGAAGGTGACAGAGCCGTCCTTCTTGCTTGTCAGCGCGTCGCAAACCACAGCTTTTCCGTCTTCAATGACCGCGCTTCTGACATAGGAGGCAATTCCTGCATCTGCGTGGTAAGCATTCGTCAGATCAAGGGTCAGCTTGCCCGTGCCTTCGTCAAACTGCGCATCCTTCGCCGCGTAAACTCTGCCAGGTCTTTGGTCAATGCCGTTGATCGTAGGAACGTTATGATATTCCGATCTCATAGACCAAATGGTGTATCTTTCACTGTTGAAGGTTCTCGCCGTGTAAGTACCAACGCCCGCGTCGATGAAAATGGGATTGCCGTCGCAGAAAATAACGAAGTTTCCGACGTCAAGGTGGTTGTGAGAAGCGGAATTGTGGTGACCCTTCAAGGATAGATAAAGACCCTTACTGCAATCCTCCTCATCTCGGCAGATCGAGAGATCGAGGCTGGGGAAATAATCCTTCAAGGATGCTTTGAAATTCGATCTTTCGGGAAGATCCTCCGCACCCATAGCGCGGAAAGAACGGTAAGGGAAGGAATGCTCTGCCCCTGCCGGCTTTCCTCTGCCCGTATAAAAGGTCTCCCAAAACTCTTGCATCAGTGTGGAGCCCGAAAGCTTTCCCCAATCGTGACCCCAAGCGGTGCCCACGCCAAGCTTTGATGCCGCATCGGAGAAATTGAGGAATCTTCCGTCCGAGATATATGCCTTAGGGAAAAATTCGCCCATTTTGATCATCAGAGGATCGCGGAAGGCATTGATCTTACCCGCGCTCATATCGTAAAGCACAAGGCAGGCGTTATAGAGCGCGCCGCAAGCCGCTCCCCAATAAGAGGGACCCTCGTCACAAGCCGCGTCCTCGGCGTAAATGCCGGTAAACTTATCGAGACCTTCAAGAGCGATCTCAACAACTCTCTGTCGCAGAGCAAGATCGGAAACGGTGATGGCACAGACCGTCAGCACGTTGGAGATGATCCAAGGACACCAGTTATTGATCCAGCGGAAGGTGCCGTTGCCCATCCAGGCGAGCGTATCGGTATGCTCGGTAAAGGGTACGATAATTCTGTCGTGGAGCTGTTCAAGCAGACGCTTATTGATGACGGGAGAGATCTTCTCAAAGTCATCGCGGCAAATGTACCATGCAAATGCAAGCACTGCACCTGTTGCACCCGCGAACAGGTCGATATAGTCTCTCTTGCCGTCATAAGCATAGGGCAGCTGATGTGTCATATCCGCGGGATTGGGATTGAGGTGCGCGGGGATGATCCAAGTGCTCTCCTCTATGATCATCCAAACCAGATCCATAATCTTGTCTGTAAATCTTCCTTCTTTTTCATAGGCCTCGGCAACGAGCAGCGTCATTAGATCGATTCTGCGCTCAAAGCACTTTCCCTCGTAGTGGGCTCTGTCACCGATACGGAAGCGGAGCAGATACTCACAGGCTGTTAAAACCTGATATTTTTTATCCAAAATGGCCTCAGCCTTTTCTATAGACTGCGCCTTGTATTCCGGACGCAGCGAAAAGCCTTGCTCTCTGTCGCAAAAGAGCTTGAATTCTTCAATGGGCAATACCAATGAATTTACGTCATAATTTGCCTCTG
Organism: Clostridia bacterium; assembly: GCA_017462125.1. The sequence continues at coordinate 13,111 of JAFTRQ010000151.1, forward strand.
CAAAAATTTTTCTTCCCATATTTATTCTCCCTTTTTCAGCGTTAAAGAACGTAAATTTTCAAAAATCAGTCAAAATCCTCGATCCGCCACTCGTCGTGCCAATCAAGATATGCCATTTCTCCGTCAAATCGGAAGGGCAACCAAACGTAATCTGCCTCGCAGGTGCGGGGCTTTTCGATGGAGGAGAGAACCTTTTGCGCCGCTTCTCTTTCTTCCTTCGTGGAGTTGTAGCCGAAAATATCTGCATATGCCTTTTCGTAGGTCTCGTAAGGTACGTCCATACAATTGGGCATCCAACGGTCAGCGCAGGCGATATAAAGATCCTTTTTGCCGGGAACCTTGAAGACGCTGGACACTTGGCTGTGGAAGGAGGTGTGGCTCTCGTCGGTGGGGTGAGGGTCACCTAACACCGTGTAAGGGCCGTGCCAGCTGTCTGCGATCGCCAGCTCGGAGGGGTTAGGCATATAGCCCGTGGTTCCCGAGGTGATCAGATAGTGCTTACCCTGTCTTAAGAAGTGCGCGGTCGCCTCACGGACGTAGGGCGGATAGGGACGGGGAAAGTGGGTGGAATAATAGCCTGTCACGTCGGTGTAATCCTCGGTCAGATCCGCGCAGATCGTCTCGGAATGCACGCGCTCGAAATAGTAATACGCCTTGCCGTCGGGCGCTACCACAAGGTCAAAATCTCCCGCGCTCATATTCAAGGGATAGAGCCTTTCGCGGACGATGGTATAGGGGCCTAACAGGCTGTCGGCGGTGAGCACGGTCTCGCTCTGCGTTCCGCCCTTTTCCATGATCTTGAGCCAGCAAACGAACTTCTTCGTTTTTTTGTTATAGATGATATGGGGGCGATCCATCATAGACGAGGGATGGATCGAGGACGTGGGATCCTCGGTGTTTGGGGGAATGATCAGCCCCAGATCCTCCCAATTGTAGAGGTCGGTGGACTTGTAGCATCTGACACCCCAATGCCAGATGTTTTTGGCGGGGTCGGTAAACTCCTTGTTTTCGCCGTACCAATAGTAGGCTCCGTCAAGGTACATAACCGAGCCGCCGTGTGCTTGTATTCTCTTGCCCTCGGTGTCAAGCCATACCTGACCGGGTCGGATGCAGTTATATCTGTTGCTCATTTTTTTGCCTTTCTGTTATTTGTTAACAATAAGCTTGAAGACGTATTTTTCTCCGGCTTTCAATGCGGTTTTTAGTCTTATTCTGTAAAATTTCTCGATTCTCCACTGCGAGGGCAGGGTTTGCGTTTCCTCCCAGGTGCAATCGGGATTATCAAAGGAAAATTCAAGAGAGGGGTCGAAATCTACAATTTTCCCGCAAACCTCCATCTTGCCTGCCGCCAAAAGCTTTGGCTCGCATACAGTCATCAGATTGAAGATGATCTCGCCGTCCTTTTTGGAGGTGACGGCGTCGGTAACGATGGCCTTGCCGCTCTCGATCACCGCTTCTCTTCTGTAATTTTCAAGATTGGTGTCGGCGGGGTAAGCATCCGTCAGGTCGATGGAAAGTCCTCCTGTCTGCTCGTCGTAAACAGCGTCCTTTGAGGCATAGACCTTGCCCTTTTGCTGGAAAATGCCGTTTATTGTGGGAATGTTATGATATTCTCCGCTCATCGACCAGATGGTATATCTGTCCTTGTCGAAGGTTCGTCTTGTGTAAGTGCCCACGCCTGCGTCGATAAAGACAGGCTGACCGTCGCAGAAAACGGTAAAATCACCCGTGTCGTTATGGTTATGGCTCAGCGCGTTATGTCCGCCCTTCAGCGAGAGATACAAGCCCTCCTCGGGGATCTCGCTCTCACGGCTGATCGCAAGATGGAGGCTCGGGAAATAGGACGTCAGCGCCGCCTTGAAATCGCGTCTCGCAAGATCGGACGCGCAGAGGTCGCGGTAATATCTCCAGCAAGAGTAGCTTGAGAACGTCACCTTGCCGAGGCTTTCGCTGATCTCGTTCTTGAACTCCCAGAAATTCATCATAAGGTCGCTTCCGCACATCTTGCCCCAATCGTATCCCCAAGGAAAGTCTATGCTGACGCTGGGATCCGCGTCGGAATAATTGAGAAAATGCCCGTTGGCAATATACATTCTCGGAAAATATTCCGCCATGCTCTTCAGCAACACGTCCTCAAATGCGTTGATCTTGCCCGCGGTCATATCGTAAAGCACAAGACAGGCTTCGTAAAGCGCGCCGCCCGCGCCCTCCCAATATCCGGGGCCTTCATCGCAGGCACCGTCGGGAGAATAGATGTCGGTGAATTTGTCAAGCGCTTGCAAGGAAACCTCGACCACACGGTCACGGGTCTCCTTATCATCGATGACAAGGGCACAGGTGGTAAGCGTTTGCGCCACGATATGGGGGCACCAGTTGTTCATCCAGCTGTAGGGGCCGTTGCCCATCCAGGCGAGCTCTTCGATGTGATTGATAAAGGGATTGATCACTCTGTCGCGAAGGTTTTCGATGATCCTCTTGTTGATGACGGGAGAAATTTTATCAAATTCCTCGCGGAGCAGATACCAGGTAAAGGTCAAGGTAGCTCCCGTATTTCCAACGTAAAGGTCGGAATAATTGCGGGGTCCGTCGTAAGAATACGGCAGAGAGTGGGTTTTGTCGTTGGGGTTTGGATTGATATGAGCGGGCAGCACCCAAGTGCTTTCCTCAAGGATCATCCACACAAGGTCAAGTATCCTGTCAACGAATCTTCCCTGTCTTTCATATGCCTCTGCCAAGGTCAGCTGAATGAGATCGAGACGGCGGGGGTTGTACTGATTCTGATAGACCGCTCTGTTTCCCGTTCTTCTGTAAAGCACGAAATCGGTAGCGCTCAGAACGTCATACTTTTTGTCAAGCAGCTTTTCCGCTTCGGCGATCGCCACGTCTTTGTATCTCGGATTCAGCGAAAATCCCTCCTCCCTGTCGGAGAAGATCCTGAAATCCTCGTAAGGGAGCACACACGCGGAGATATTATAATTCTTTTCTGCAAAAATCTTTCTTCCCATAGCCTGTACCTCGGTTTATTTGTAAAATTCCGTTTTGATGCTTCGCTCAAAGAGATTGTTGAGCGTTTCCTTTGCATCCTTGCTTTCGTAAACGATCTCATAGACCGCGCGGCAGATCGGCATATCCACGGCATATTCTTGGCAAAGCTTCATGATCGCCTTGACCGTATAATATCCCTCTGCCAGCTTATTGAGCTGATCTCCTTTGACAAATGCTTCTCCAAAGGCGCGGTTGTGAGAGAATTTTGAAAAGACCGTTGCCTCGTAGTCTCCGAGATGGCAAAGCCCGTAGGCAGACAGCTCGTTGCCGCCCATTGCCGAGATCAATCTGGCAACCTCGCGGCATCCTCTCGACATAAGCGCCCCCTTGAGGGTTGAAAGTCCGTGCCCGTCAAGCATTCCCGCGGCGATACCGATCACGTTCTTTGCCGCCGCGCCGATCTCATTGCCGATCATATCCTCGCCGTAATAGAAGCGGATAAGCTCGCTTGAAAAGGCATCGACCAATATGTGCTTGGTCTCCTCGTCCTCACTGTCGATGACCATACAGTTTGGAATCCCTGCATAAAACTCCTGTACGTGACCGGGACCGATCCAGACGGCTACCTTGTTCGATGCGTCCATTCCATCCTGCGCTACCTGCGAAAGCCTGCGCCCCGTTGCGATATCGATTCCCTTCATACAAAGGACGAAGATCTTATTCTTCAGTCCGAGCGGAGCTATTTCCTGCATAAACGCCGAAAGTCCTTGGGAATTGATCGAGATCACGATCACGTCGGAATCCCGCAGGCAGCAGACGTCGGTAGTAAGTCTGACCGAATCGGGCAGCGTGAGCAGGTCGTTTCGCCTCTCGTGCAAAAAGCGTTGCATATGCTCAGAGCTTTCGCGGCCGTACAAGGTCACGTCCAAGCCCTTCTTCTCGGCAAGATACCAGGTGATCAGCGAGCCCCAACGCCCGCAGCCGATAACCGAAACCTTTAATTTCATAGTCAGGCTCCTTTCTGTAAGTTGTCATTGACAAACGCCGATAAAAATGGTACAATATAAATTGCTTTATAAGGTTATTATATAATAATGATCCCGAAAAGTCAAGGCAAATAAAAGCACAAAATATATAAAATAAGGACAAAATAAATGATAGCAATCAGTGTAAACGATCTGACGCTTCGCTTTGGAACGACCACGATATTGGAAAAGGTGTCTTTTTCTCTTGAGGAAAACGACAAGCTTGGTATCATCGGCTCAAACGGAAGCGGAAAGACCTCGCTTTTCAAGCTTATATGCGGTGAATACGATGCCGAAGAAGGAGAGGTCTTTATATCCAAGGGCAAGACCGTGGGAATCCTCTCACAGTACGGAGCGTTTTCCGAGACCGACGGAGACGAGGGCTCCACGGCGCTTGAGCATATGTTCGCCGCCTTCCCCGCTCTGCTTGAAGCCGAAAAGCGGCTCTCCGAGCTTGAGGAGCTTTTGAACGATCACTCCGACAGCGAAAGACATCGCATTTATACCAACGAATATATGGCGCTGAATGAAAAATTCATTCGCGACGGAGGGCTCGAATTCCGCGGAAGATGCCGCTCTATTTTGCAAAAGCTTGGATTCGATGACGAAGCCATCGACAAAAACGTCAACCTTCTCTCGGGAGGACAGAGGACGCGCCTTGCTTTGGCGGTTCAGCTCTGTCGCGAGCCCGACATTCTGATGCTGGACGAGCCTACCAACCATCTTGACATTGAGACGCTCGGTTGGCTTGAAAACTATCTGATACAGTACAAAAAGTGCGTGATGGTGATCTCCCACGACCGTTATTTCCTCGACCGTGTCACCAACAAGACCCTTGCCATCGAGCACCACAAGGCAAAGCTCTACAACGGAAACTACACCCGCAGTATGGAGCAGAGACGCATCGATAAAGAAATATATGCCAAGCACTACCGCGAGCAGCAGAAGGAGATCGCGCGTCAGGAGGCGTACATTGCGCAGCAGAGACAATGGAACCGCGAGCGCAACATCATCGCCGCCGAGTCAAGACAAAAAATGCTTGACAAAATGGAAAAGCTGGAGGCTCCCGAGACCGAGCAGAGAGCGATCCGTATGAAATTCACCTCTGCCATCGCCTCGGGCAACGAGGTTATGAAAATAACCGACCTTTCAATGGGCTTCGGGCAGAAAAGACTCTTTACGGGCCTTGATTTTCTCGTCAAGAGAAACGATCGCTTGCTGATCATCGGTCCCAACGGATGCGGCAAATCCACCCTTATCAAAATTCTGATGAAAACGCTCACTCCCCTTACAGGCAAGGTGGAGGACGGATACAACGTGGAGATCGGATACTACGATCAGGAAAACCAAAATCTTGACGAGAGCAAAACGGTGATCGACGAGCTTTGGGATATGTACCCCACCCTGCCCGAGCAAAAGATCCGCGGCACGCTTGCATGGTTCAACTTCTTTGGGGAGGACGTCTATAAGACCGTGGGAATGCTGTCGGGAGGTGAGCGCGCCCGCCTTACCTTCTCGAAGCTGATTCTCTCCCATATGAACCTGTTGATCCTCGACGAGCCCACCAACCACCTTGACATCGACTCCCGAGAGGCGCTTGAATCGGCGCTTGAGGAGTTTGACGGCACGATCATTGCCGTCTCCCACGACCGTTATTTCATTGAGAAGCTGGCAAGCCGTATTATCGAGCTGAAGCCCGACGGATACGTGGATGGCGATATGTTCGACTATCTGATCACCCGCAACGGCCAGGCTTATACCGAATTCCGCGAGTTTACAAACGCCAGACGCGAGCGTCTTGGCGCGGCTGTCCAAGCAGAGGCTCCCAAAGCACCCGCAGGAAGCCAAAAGGAAAACTACCTTCGCAACAAGCAGGAGGCGGCGGAGGCGAGAAAGAAAGAGGCTCGCATCAAAAAGCTGACCGCCGAAATGGAGAAGCTCGAAAAGGAGCTTGAAGAGATCGACGAGCTGATGTGCGGCGAGGCCGCAACCGACTACAAAAGGGTTGCCGAGCTTGACACACGCAAAAACGAGATCGAGGAGCGCTTGCTCGAGATCTACGAGGAGCTTGAATAAAAAAGAGGTTGTCTCTCAGAAGGAGACAACCTCTCAGACTGTCGAAAAAGCTGTTATACCGCAAGAAAAAAAAGAAAAGAGCGAGAATAATTTGAAGATTGCGATATATAATGAATCCCAAGTCACTCATCGAGAGCGCCTTGGGATTTCTTGCTTTTTCCGTTCTTACACTCTGGCGTACCCCTGTACGCCGACGAATGTAAGAACAAAAAATATACCTACCTTTTTCGACCTCTGCCAGCGTGTCGAGATTTTCTCGACACGCTGAGAGGTTGTCTCTCGGAAGGAGACAACCTCTTTTCGTTAATCCAATGAAAATTTAATTGCGGCATTGTCGCAATTAAATTTTTATTATATCAGTGCTTCAGATGCAAGTCCAAGGCCGATCAGCGCACCGATCAATATAAAATACAGCACCCAGAACACTGTGAAGACGATACCCAGAATGAAGCCGATCTTACCTGTGATCTGTCCTGCCTTCGCGAACAGGCGCGCGCCGGTGTAGGGATAATTTTTGATGATCGGCACGGCCCACTTCTTTGCGAGCGCACCGAAAATGATTCCGATGATTCCGAAGAACGGGATCATGCTAAACTGAACGGCAATGATTCCGAACACCATCGTTTTGACCGCTTCGCCAACGGGAGGATCTGCCTTAGGCTGCTCTGCCACAACGATCTCGTCTGTCAAATTGTTTTGATTGTTATCCATATATGTATCTCCTTTTTGATATGGTTTCCTATTTTCCCACCGAAGCTTTATTGCTCCGAAAGGATCTGAATGATCACCCTTGCGGTGTCAATTACCGAATAATCGTAACGCTCGACCGCGGAAATGACCAGCACGTCGGCATCCTTGATCGCCGCCACAACGTCGGCATCTCTTACCTGACTTCTGTGGGTCAGGAAGCAGCTTGTGAAATCTCTCTCAAGGAAATACTTCATACTGCCGCGGAAGGAATCCGACAGCATAACGAAATTCATATCGTATTTTCCTGTGGAGGAGGTGTGTGTGGTATGGCCGTTTATCGGTGAGCTGTTTGCCGTTTTCACGGTTACGTCGGGTCTGTAATCGATGTCGTAGCTCTTATCTCCCGTATAATTGCTTGCGCTGAGACCGCCGATATTGATCAGGTCTCCTCCCGTGCGCTTGGTCTCGATTACGGGCAGGTCGATCAGACTTGTGGTTTCAAAGCCCAAGGCCTCGTAAAGCGCTTGCACTCCAATGAATCCTCCCGCGGGATTCCAATGGGTGTCGTGCTTATAGTAGACCTGCCAATAAGGCTTTGCCGCCTTCAGCTGAGCCAAGGGATATACTGCGGGAACGTCGGAATTCTCATTAATGAATCGGGTAAGAAGGTCTACCCTCTTCACCGTCTCCACGATCTCATATTCGGGCATAAACTCGGGATATACAAGCTCCTTGTTGGGCCAGAAGGCAACGGCAAGCTTGATGTTCTTTTCCTGACAGATTACCTGCAGCTGATTGAGGACGTTTACGTAGTCAGCCAGCGTGTTATAGGACAGCAGATTGGAGCCCTGATAATACCCGATGCTGTCGTCACCCGTGTAGAACAGCCAATTGTGCTTGCCCTCCAAGGTCTTATTGTGCAGGATGGGCGGCAGATAGGAGTCGTCGGGAAGTCGGTTCTTCAGCGCCGTGCGGTACTCGCCGGAGCAGTCCGAGCATACCACCAAGGTATATCCGTATTCGCTCTGTGTCGGTTCTACGGTGCGGATCTCTCTGCCTGCGGAATGCTTTTTGACGCGGGAGTAGGTCTCGCGCACTCTGCACTCACGGCAGACCAAGGTTTCCTCGTATTTGGTTCCGCACGCAGGAGTTTCCTTTACGCTGGATACGTAGTCGTGGGGGATCTTTTGGGTATATTCTTTGTTGCCGATATAGTCACATTTGGTACAGGTATAGCCGATGATTCCCCATTCGGTACAGGTGGCCTCCAATACGGTTACGCTTTCCTCGGCGTAAGTGTGCTCGCAGGACGAGGGAGCTTGGTCGTCGGGCTCAAAGGTGGGCACCGTTTCGGTTTCCGCGGGCTCTGTTCCCTCTGTGGTCTCAAACAGATCCACGATCGTATCGACCTCATTTCCCGTCGAAGAGGATTGCGAGCCGTGGAACCATTCGATCAGCAGAGGCATCACGTTCTCCTTGTAAGGCTGCTCCAAACGGCTCTCCAAGGTCTCCTGCGTTTTATACAGCACCGAGCGGAAGGGCAGATTGTCGTTATACCAGGATTCGACCTCGCTTGTAAAGGTCTTCGGATCGAAATCCTCGGGAAACTCTGCCATGGTGCGGTTTTCTCCCGTATCAAAATTCAAGGTCTCCATAACGGCGGGGTTTGCTTGATTGACAAGCAAAAGCGCGCCCCAGATCAACGTTGGGAGGATCAGGATCGCAACGAAGAGCGAGATCACGGTGATGGCAAAGCCTCGGTTGACGTGCGGAATATCCTCTATTGTCTCAAGCTCCGCGTTTTTTATATCGTCTGACTTAGGTTTATCCGACATAGAAGATCTCCTTTCATACAAGATTTTTAAAAAGCCGCATGAGAAAATTACCGATCAAAAGGATTTTCCCGTGCGGCTTACGATTTACTTGGACAGGATCTTGATCAGAGCCTGTGCAGTATTCAAAATGTCTGTTTCCAGTCTTTCAACAGCCGCGAGAACGATGATATCCGCGTTACGAACGGCCTCGATCACGTCTGCATTGTTCACAGAGCTTCTGTGTGCCAGGAAGCAATCGGTAAAATCTCTTTCGAGATAGGTCAGCTGCATAACTCTGTAAGAGTCGGCGAGCATAACGAAGTTTACGTCGTTGGGACCGTTGGACGTGGTATGTCTTGTGTCACCCGCGCCGTTGTTACCGACCTGTGAGTATACGGTGACCTCGGGACGGTAGGTGACCACGTAGTTCTTCTGCTGAGGATAGTTCGCTCCGTTTACTCCCGCAATACCGACAAGGTCACCCTTGACACCGTAAAGCAGGCTGGAGTTGCCGTCATAAACGTAGTTTTTGTAATCGGAATCCGAGGGAGCGATGATGTTAACGGGCAGGTTGACCATGCTTGTGGTCTCAAGACCCAAGCTCTTGAGCATTGCCTGATAGCCGATAAACGCGCCTGCGTTATTCCAGTGGGTATCAAGCGGCCAATACATTTCCCAATAGGGCTTTGCCGCGATCAGATCATTGATGGGGTAGATGATATTGACGTTTGTGTTTTCGGTCATATAATCTACCAGACGCTCTACCCTTTTATACTCGCTTTCAACGGCGATGTCGGGCATATATTCGGAATAGACCTGATCCTTATTAGGCCAGATGGAGATCTGCAATTGGATTCCCTTTGCCTCACAGATGTCGGCAAGCTGCTGCATAACAGCGGCGTAATTCGCCAGATCCGCATCTGACATCAGATTGGTAGCCTGATAATATGCCTCGCTGTTATCTCCGCGGTAGAAGAGCCACTGGCATCTGCCCTCAAGAGCGTTAGCGCTTCGGTAGATAGGCGGGAAATAATCCGTGCTGGTGAGCTTGTTGGAAAGGTCGGTTCTGTATTCACCGCCGCAATCTCTGCAACGTCTGAGCGTGTAGCCGTAATCCTCGTAAGAGGGCTTTGAGACTGCAAGCTTTTTACCCGACACGTGCTTCTTCACGCTGATCTGCGTTTTGCTGTCTCCGCAGACGGTACACGTGAGGGTCTCCTCATAGCTTTCGCCGCAGGAGGGCAGCTCGGTTACGTTGGAAAGATAGTCGTGGGACGCTTTTTGCGTATATTCCTTATTACCTACGTAATTACATTTCGTACAGGTGTAGCCTACGATTCCCCATTCGGTACAGGTAGGTGCCTGAACGGTCACGGCCTTGCTGTCATAGGTATGCTGACAGTTGGAATCGTCATCGTCAACAACGAAATCGGGCAGGGTCTCGGTTTCAATCGTACCCGTCTCTCCCGAGTCTGTGTTGAAGATGTCCTCGATAACGTCTCCGCCGGGGGTGTTGCCCTGAGCAGCATCACCGTGGAACAGCTTGATCAGTTGGTCGCGCAGACCGCCCTTGGCATCATACGGCTTTTCCAACGTGTTCTCCAAGGTCTCCTGTGTTTTGTACAGAATGGAGCGGAAGGGCAGATTGTCGTTGTACCAGGATTCCACCTCGCTTGTAAATGTCTGAGGATCGAAGCTGTCGGGGAAGGTGGCAAAGGCACGGTTCTCGCCAGTGTCGAAGTTCAAGGTCTCCATAATAGCGGGATTTACCTTGTTGACGAGCGAAAGCGCGCCCCATATCAGCGTGGGTAAGATCAGAAATGCGACGAATAAGGAGATGACGGTAATGGCAAAACCGCGGTTGACGTGAGGAAATTCCTCAACCGTCTCCTGCGCCGTGTTTTTAACTTCTTCCTGTTTTGGTTTATCCGACATAGAAAGATCTCCTTTCATTCAATCTTGCGATAGAGCTGACGGGGATCTTCGGTGTGAAGAAGATCCTCGCACAGCTTTCATGGTTTACGTTATATTAATTGGACAGAATGCCGATCAGAGCCTGAGCGGTGCCGAGGATGTTGGTCTCGTTTCGCTCAACCGCCGCGATTACCAGAATATCGGCTTCCTTGACAGCCGCAACCACGTCTGCGTTGTTGACAGAGCTTCTGCTCGTCAAGAAACAATCGGTAAAGTCTTTTTCCAGATATCCGAGCTGCATAACGCGGAAGGAGTCTGCAAGCATTACGAAATTCAGATCGTTGGGTGCGTTGCTCGACGTTGAGTGACGGGTGTCGCCGGCACCGTTTCCGCCGACGCGTGTATCAACGACGACCTGAGGGCGGTACTTGATGTAATAGTTGTGGTCGATGGTGTAATCGTTCTTGTTCAAGCCGCCGATGCTGATCATATCTCCCCATACCTGTGTATAGTAGGGGTCTTTGTTTTGGGTTTCGGTTCCCGTGTACTCATACACAGGGCAGTCGTGAATGCTTGTGGTCTCAAGACCCAAGCTCTTGAGCATTGCCTGATATCCAACGAAGCCGCCTGCGCAGTTCCAGTGGGTATCATATTTCAGATACATATCAAAGTAGGGCTTTGCCGCGAGAAGCTCGTTTATGGGGTAGATCATTTTTACATCGGTGTTTTTCGAGATGTAATCAACGATACGCTCCATACGCTTATATTCCGTGGCAACCGTCATCGTGGGCATATACTCGGGATAGACCTGATCCTTATTGGGCCAAACGCAGATCTGCAGAGTGATTCCCTTCTCCTTGCAGATGTTGTTCAGCTGTTGAAGGATCGAAGCATATTGAAGCAAGGTCGCTTCATCTGCCAGATTGGTGCCCATATAGTAAGCTTCGCTGTCATTGGGACGGTAGAAGAGCCACTGATTACGACCCTCGGTAACCTGCGAGCCTCTGTAGATGGGCGGGAAATAGCTGGTATCGTAAAGCTTGTTGGAAAGATTTGTTCTGTATTCGGTGAGACAATCCTTGCATCTTGCCAGCGTGTAGCCGTACGAGGTGTAGGAGGGCTCTACCACGGCAAGCTGTTCGCCAAGTACGTGCTTCTTCGCCAAAATCTGAGTCTTGGTTTCGTTGCAAACGCTACAGGTCAGCGTTTCCTCGTAATTTGTTCCGCAGAGCGGAAATTCGGTAACGTTGGAAACGTACTCGTGGGAAAGCTTTTGCGTGTATTCCTTTTTGCCGACGTAATCACATTGGGTACAGGGATAACCGATGATACCCCACTCGGAGCAGGTAGGCTCCTGAACGGTTACGCTTTCCTCGGCGTACAGGTGCTGACAGTCGGAGGGACCGTCGTCCTCAGACTCGAATTCGGGAAGCGTTTCGGTTTCGGTCGGGATCTCGGTTGCGGATTCAGTGTTGAAGATGTCCTCGATCACGTCTCCGCCGGGGGTGTTGCCTTGAGCAGCGTCACCGTGGAACAGCTTGATCAGCCGTTCGCGGAGTCCGCCCGGATTATCAAAGGGCCTTTCCAGGGCGTTCGCCATATTCTCTTGCGTTTTGTAGAGAACCGAACGGAAGGGCAGATTGTCATTATACCAGGATTCCACCTCACTTGTAAAGGTTTGGGGATCAAAGGTTTCGGGGAACTTTGCCATATTTCGCTGTTCGCCCGTGTCGAAATTGATGGTTTCCATCAGCTCGGGGTTTCCGATGCTGATCACCTTCAGCACACCCCACGCAAGGGTGGGAAGAATCAGAACTGCCACGAAGATCGCGATCACCGAGATGGCAAACTTGCGATTGACGTGTAACGGCTCAAAGGGTGCTTCTTCTTTGGATTGGGAGGCTTTGGGAGGCTCCGCGTTCTGTGCAGGCGCGCTCTTTACCTCATCCATCTGCTTGTTATCATGATTCATAAAGTGATCCTCGCTTTAGAACTGGAAGTAGATGAAGGGGTTGTAGGTTCCGCTGACCAGCATCAGGATCGACAGGAAGAACAGCACGAATTGAAGTGTAAAGTCTGCGATGAGGACGGGGAGCTTTGTGCAAACTCGGTCATAATACTTCTTCAGAGGTCTCTGAACGAAGCCGGCGAACAGAATACCCACAACGATAACGATGATCGCGTTCATAGACAGGAAGCTGACGACGGAGACGCCCTCAGAGAAGTTGAAGAGCTGTACGACGTAATCGTTTGCCTGAAAAATATTGTCGGAACGGAAATATACCCAACCGAGCATTGCGGCAAGGATGGTATAGATCCAGTTGATGATCTTGACGGGGTTCTTTTTAAGTAGCTTGCCAAGGAACAAGCGCTCGATGACCTGCAGCACCGCATAGAACAAGCCCCATGCGATGAAGGTAAAGTTCGCGCCGTGCCAGATACCTGTCAGAGCGAATACGATGAACAGGTTGAGGCAGGTACGGAACAGGCCGTGTCTGTTACCGCCCAAGGGTATGTAAATGTACTCTCTGAACCAAGAGCCGAGGGAGATGTGCCATCTTCTCCAGAACTCCGATACGGACAGAGACGTATAGGGATAGTCGAAGTTTCCCTTGAAGTTGAAGCCGAGCATACGTCCGAGACCGATGGCCATGTCGGAGTAACCCGAGAAGTCGTAATAGATCTGCAGGGTGTATGCAATGATACCGAGCCAGGCAACGGCTGTGCCCATGCTCTGCGTATCAAGAGCCCAGATGTCGTCTGCGATCTTTGCGACGGTGTTGGAGATCAGAACCTTCTTTGCAATACCGTAGCAGAAGCGCTTCTGACCCGACACGAACATATCGATGGTCTCTTTTCTCGTTCTGAGCTGCAGGTCAACGTCGGCATACTGCACGATAGGTCCTGCGATCAGCTGCGGGAAGAGCGAAACGTAGAGCGCGAAATCGATAATGTTCTCCTGCAGGTTTGCCTTGCCCATATAAATATCCATTACGTAGGACATTGCCTGGAAGGTAAAGAAGGAGATACCGATAGGCAGCACGACCTTGGCAAGACCCAAAGCGCCCGTGCCCTGCATACTGATCATAGTATTGAGCACCTCTTTGAAGCCTGCGCCGGACTGCATCAGCGACTCGATGATCGCGATCAGCATATTGAAGTACTTGAAGAAGAACAGGATCGCCATATTCAATACGACGATCACCACAAGAGCTACGCGACGCGCGCTCTGTGTCTTGACGCCTTTTTCAAGGACATATCCGCCTGCAAAGTTCAGCAGGATGGATGCGACCATGATCAAAAGGTAATATATACCGCCCCATGCGTAGAATATAAGGCTGGTTATAAGTAAGAACAAATTCTTTGTGCGTATGCGGGCGCGTTCACTCCTGAACGGTATCACGTTGAACAGATAATTCACACCGATTACCAAGGAGAAGAATACCCACAGGAAAATCATTGAACTGAATAGCATAGATAATACCTTAACCTTCGAGATTAAATGCGCCGAAAGCCATCGTTTCGCATTTTAATTAGTATACCATCTTTGACACAAAAAGTCAACAGGCAAATAGAAGTTCCTGTATAATTTTGTGCAAGTTGCATTATTTTAGCAAAATAAAGTTGAGCATAGTGCCTCGTTTCCCGCCTGTGTATCGGTGGGAGAAAAAGAGCGATGGCTCGCAGCAGGTACACCTGCCGATCACATCGACTCCTTGCGGCGGCAGTCCACAGTCAAGCAACAGCGCGCGATTGAGTGACGGGAGATCACAAAAATATTTCCCCTCCCTCCCTTCGATGGGGGTCACGAAGGCCTTGGCATATTCCTCGCCAAGCCTGTTTTCGACCTCTGCGAAAAGGTCGGGTCCAACCTCGTAGCAGCACTTGCCGATGCAGGGACCGATGGCGGCTCTGATCTGATGAGGATGAACGCCGTATTCGCGGCAGAGCATTTCTGCGCATCTTTGCTGAATCCCTGCCACAGTTCCTCTCCAGCCTGCGTGGACCGCGCCCACGGCAACGATCTCGCCGTCCCTTTCGGCTTCAAACAGGATCGGAACGCAATCTGCCGCCTTGACTCCAAGCGTTACCTCCCGTTCGTCGGTAACGTAACCGTCGCCGCTTCGGATGCTGTCTCTGATATAATATCCCTGTCCCGCGTCGGCTTTTCCTACCTTGTAAACGGTATCGGAATGGATCTGGGGCAAAGAGATCACGCTTTTGGGGTCAAATCCCGCGCGCTCTGCTAAAATCTCAAGATTCCGAAGCACGGTCTCGTCGTCATCCCCCCGCCCGAAGGCAAGGTTCAGGCTTTTGGTGTGCTCAAGTGTGCTGATGCCGCCCTCTCGGGTGCAAAAGCCGTGAGGAGAGCGGAGTATTTTCGAAGTAATGAACATAAAAAATCCTTTCAGATCAGATGATACCCGTATAGTTCCAAAGACGGAGCTTCCATTTTCCTTCCTTGTATTCAAAAACCGACAGACTGCCGTTTTCGCAGACAAAACGTCCTCTTTCGTGCCGTTCGCCCGTGATCACGTCAAGCAGAGTGGTGATGATGCCGCCATGGCAGAATGCCGCCACCTTTTCGTAGGGCGATTGCTCCAAAATGTCCAGAAATGCACGGATGCGGCTACAGAGCTCGTCGTAGCTTTCGCCGTCATATGCCGCATAATCAAACAGCCTGCGGTGGTTTGCATAAGGCTCGCCGTATTCCTCCAGACATTCCGTAAAAGCTCTGCCTGCTAAACTGCCTGCATTGATTTCGCGGATCAGCGGAATGCGCTCTACGTTTTCGCAGGGATATGCGATCTCCTGTGTTTCGATCGCGCGAATCAGATCGCTGCTGTAGACCTTGTCAAAGGTCAAGCCCTCCAATATTTTTCCTGCGCGACAGGCATCCTCTCTTCCCTTTTCTGTCAAGGGGAATTGTCCCCAGCCTGCGTGCAGCTTATGCAGGTTTGCCTCGCTCTGTCCGTGGCGGATAAGGTATAACTTCATAGTGTGGCCTCCCGATGTAAACTTTTCAATTACATTATACAATAAAAATGCGTTCCGTGCAAGTAGTGGATGAAAAAAGAGTAGGGTTCAAATTTTGATTTATAGGTGTTTTTTTATATTACTTTCTCCAACAGCGGATGAAATCTGTCTCCAAGCGCTATGCGCTTGATCGACGCGCAAATGCAAGCATTTGCTGTAACCAAAGAGCGCCGCTTAAGGAGGAGAGGTGGCTCCAAAATTCGGCAGAACA
>JAFTRQ010000152.1 GCA_017462125.1 Clostridia bacterium
CGGGATATAAAACCTATATCATAAATCCGAAGGTGAAAATAAAAGTGCCGAAGCACACCTTTACTTTTCGCAGAGCAACAGAGAGCGACACGTCAAGGCTGCTTAATTTTCTGAATACTGAAGGAAAAAGAAAGGATATGTTTCCCGTTGTAAAATCTCTTGATGATTTCTACAATCTTCACATCAGTGATTTTTATTTGCTTCTCGATGGAGAGAATATCATTGCAACCGCAGCGCTTTGGAAACAAACGGAGTACAAGCAATATATTGTTAAACGATACGGCGGAGTGATGAAGCTTGCTCGCATTTTCAATCCTATGCTTTCTGCTTTGCGGTACATCAAGTTGCCCAAAGCGAACGAGCCTCTTGATTTTCCAATGCTTGCATTCTTTCTAAGTAAAGATGATAACGCAGACAATTACCGCATTTTTCTTAACGAGATCAAACGAGAGATCTCCAAGGATTATGGTATGTTTGTAATTGGTTTGTCCGACAGCCACTTTGCAAGACCGATTATGGATAAACTTCCAAGCATCAGCTTCAAAACGGAGATTTACGAGATCAAGTTTCCGTGGAGTGAGCAACAATATAAAGCCCCCGATCCGCAACAGAGCTTTCTCGAATGCGGATTGCTGTAAAATTCACTTAACTATAGACAGAAGCACCTCGTGCCAAGTTGGCACGAGGTGCTTTCGATTATTTGCTAATATTCGACAATATCATCGGATCCTTGATCTTATCGTCCTCTGCGAACAAAAGGACCTTGGATATGATCTCGGCTGTCTTGGGATCGTCATCCACAAACGGTAAGAATATCTTTCCTCTATGCTGTGAATGTACGGGCAGGACGGGAATCATTGCTCCACCAAGCTGATGCACAACACCGCTTCCGAGGTGGATCGAATACTCTGCAAGCTTGCCGTCTACTATGGCGTGACGTCCTTCTACCTTTACGTTTGCTATGCGGAACATAGGCAGAACGAAGGAAAGGATCGCGGCGCGCATTTCCATTGTGGAGTGGCTTGTCTCGGGATCGACACCTCCCGCGTGTGCTACGCTGACGGCAAGATCTACGTCACGCATAACCTCCGAGAACACGATATCGGGAATATCCGCGATCTTGATTTCCTCTCCTGTCCTTCTATTGGTAAAGCAGACCCATTCAAGCGTAGGAGCTTCAATATCCGCAGGCGAGAACCAATCGGCAAGCGCATAGATCTGCGCTACGATATTCTCTTTGTAATATACCTTTTGCAGACCGTCTTCAATATCAGCTACCCAACGGCGGCTCTTAAGCGCACCGACCGTTTTGGCTGGCTGTATCTGATTGCCGGCATATCTGAGGGAGTGGAGCATATCCATTTCCTCTGCGGTTTTCACGTACAACTCACGGAATACTTGACGGAAAGGCTGTGCAATTTTATTTTCAAAGAGATACTTCTGATAAGCTCTCCAACAGCTCTTGCTATACAGATCGAAAGGATGTGCAATCTTGATTTCAGCATTATCGTCAAGTGTCTGTATAGTTCCATTATCATTAACAAGTCCATTGTCAGCGAGGAAGCCAACAGTATCGCCACTGATCAATACGAGGTTTTTGAGCATCGGATAAACTACAGGATGTGCAGACAAAGCCGAAAGTTCCCCAAAGGTAAAGGTGGTGCTGTCTTCCATTGCTCTCTCAAGCATCACTCTTGTGCGTCTGTACTGTTCGGTGAGCGTCTTCACCATATCGGTAAGAGCCACAACCGTTTCGTTCTTTTTCAGCTTTGCGGGAACGCTCTTAAGAGTCTTGCCGTCCTTTGCACAAATGAGTGTTGCCTTACCATTTTCGTCAAGCGTGATCTTAAAGGATACACCCTCAATGGTCTGTTCTTCAAGAAGTGCTCGGCTGTCGTCGATTACCTTTGTTTCCATACGCAATGTAAGACGCATCGTATCGGAATATCCGGCGTTGATCGCAAGGTTGGTGAGCGCCATTTCAACGGCTTTACCTTCACTTGCTACGCGCTGTGAACCAAACTGTTTGCTTTCCTTACGGAATCTTTGAATATAGAGATAACGGCGGCAAATATCATCCTCGCCCGTAAGCGGTATGAGCGCATACGCCATCAAAAGATCCTTGTTTCTCTTGTCAGAAACCGTCTTTTCGGTCTCGTCTACTTCAAATTTTCCAAGTGTCGCATCCGCATACTTTCTCGCGCGAGAATGTTTTGCACCATCGGAGATATACTTGGCGGCATCGTAGATCAGATCAAATTCCTTTTCACCGATAGACTCGTAAGCCGAGCGGAACCAATTCACGTCAAACGCACCAAGATTTAATTCATCGTCCGAAAGAGGCGTAAATCTTGCAATCATCGCCTTGCGCTTGTCGTCGAACTTTTCGTTCATATGCGCCATAAAGTAATAGCACACAGATTCAAAGGACTCGATCTCAAGATATTTTCCGATGATCGGGATCCACTCGGGAGAGAACAATGCCGCTTCGATCAAACGCTTGGTGGAGATCTTCTTTCCGGCAAGAGCCGCACGAAGCGTATCCACGGAATCTTCTTCCGAAGGAATACATACGGAAAGGAGATAGGAAAGCGAGCCTTTGCGGTCACTTGCTTCGCCCCAACCGTAATATGCGGTTCTGTCAAGAGTATCATTACCCATTGCAGACAATATCTCCGAGAGATACTTCGCACCGTAAATACGCGCGATGCCGTGAATACCCTTGGTATAGGTTGCAGGACTATCGCCACGGCTGAGCTCGGAAGAAAGAACAACGGGAATAACAGTTTCGTAAATATGAGCAACGTACTCGATGAGCTTCATATCCTCTGCATTCGGCTCATCCTCTTTGCCAAGGAACTCTTTCACCTTACGCGCGTTACGGATGCCCTTATAGGAATCATGAGCAGAGATCTGCTTACCCTTTTCGTAATAGGTCGTTGCAACTGCGGTTACGGTCTCCATCGATTCACGGAGATTATCGGCATCAAGCAAGAATTCAAATAACTGAGCCTCTGTAATGATGCCTTGATAAGCCGCAAACAAATATGCGTTTACGCCAACAAGGGGCTTGTGAGAACCGTACATACTCTCATACGGCTCGTGCAAAACACGAGTGCGTGAGTTGCCAACGTAGTAATAAGAATGACCGACCTTCGTTTCTTCCTTGGGAATCTTCTTGAAAGCCGCAACACAACGTTCAGCAGATGCCACGGCAAGTGGGAATGTGTTTTTGAGATCAGCGGCATTTTTACAGTTCAGCCATCCGTAAACAAGACTCAACTGCTCGTGTGCAAGCAAATGAGCCATCTCAAGCTGAGCGGGCAACTTTTGCTGTGCGGGAGCGTGGATCATCACCATATCATCGGGCACACATGCGATAAACCACATTGCAAGTGCCGATGCAAGCTGTACAAGTTCTTCCTTGGGCAAGCATCCGAGCATATGGTTGAGAACCATATACATAATATCAGAGTGCTGAAGCTCTTTTCCGTATTCAAAGCCTGTTCCGA
>JAFTRQ010000153.1 GCA_017462125.1 Clostridia bacterium
ACAATGAGCTGGGCGTAAGCTAATAAAAAAGGACAAAGCGAAATGCGTGGTTCTCATAAGGAAGTTTGATTTCTCCTTGTATGTACCTGCGTCCTCGACGGTCCATTAAGCCGTAATTGTATTACAGAAAACAAAGATTAACCCCGACAGATTTTAATGTCTGTCGGGGTTGTTTGTTCTGTAACATGAGTTGGAACACATCTTGTTTTCATACTTTCAGATGCGTTTCGTCGTAAGTGACAAGCCAATAATCGCTCATTTTTCCGTCTTCAAAGGAATTTCGTTTCTTGCCCGTACTTCCCTGTTCGGGAAATTGATCCGAGCATTTATAGGACTTTATGTAATGCAATTTGTCAGAGCTGTCAACAAGCATAATCTCGATGCTTTCTTGTGATAATGCCACCTCCTTGATTGTCATGTCGGACAGCAATTCTTTAAACTTTTCAAGGCTGTTTGCGTAATCGTCAAATACGATTAACGGAGCATATTTTTCTGCATAATCCGGATGGCATTCCAAAACATTATCGTCAAACAAAATATGCTCGCCTGCTGACCATATACAGTAAGTCAACCACCTTGTGCCATATTCTCCCTGCAATTTCAGCCCGAAAAAGCCGGGACCGCCCATTCCATAAGTACCGCAGTAAGTACATACATCAACAATGTGGCTGTTTTTCAGCACTTCATTTCCAAAAGATTCAATACTCAACGGAACGCCCAACATAATAATTTCAGAAGAATTAGACTTGTATCTGAATATGGGATATTTACGAATTTTCTTGAAACCTCTTGCTTTCCAAAGTTTTTTGTCATCTTTTTTTGCAATCACAAAATTCTCTTTAACAAGGCCTATATTAAGATTCAAAAATGGATGTTTGAAAAGCATAATAGGCACCTCCATCAAATTCTTTTTAATCGTTCCGTTTTATCGCAAGTTTCGCCTTTGTATTACATACACATCGGGCAACGCCCATACCCCTAAGGTTGCTCTCAACATATTATAACACAAATTGGCAGAGAAAACAATGTCTCTGCCAATTTTTATGTGTCTGCCATTTCTCCGTTAAGAACAACAGAGAAAAATTCTCTGTCCTTTTTGATTCAATTCAAACCCCGATCAAGCCTTTTTCAGTACAATACGCAGGGTATCGGTGGTAAAGTGGTACTCAGCCTCGGCAACAAGTCCTGCGGGGACGTTGCTCAGGGTCACGTGGTAGTTGCTTTCCTTGAACTTGAAGGTCACCTCGCCGTTTGCGTCGGTAGCCTGAGGAAGCTTGCATCCCGAATCATCACACATTTGAACCAGAACCCCCTCAACACCCTTTCCGTCGGGATCCATGATCTGAACGGTATAGGTCACCTTGCCGTCGGAGGGCTGGGTGGGCTGCTCCTCCTTGCCCGTGGTGGGCGCCTCGGTGGGAGCATTGGTGGGTTGCTCGGTGGCGGCGGTGGTAGCGGTTTCGTTATCCTTGTCGCTGTCGCAAGCGCAAACCAGGAGAGACACCGAAAGGAGCAGACAAACAAGGGCGAGAATGCCCGAGATCTTTTTCATCATTTTCATAAAATCCTCCAAAAAATAGAATCAGCACTTTATTATAGCATCTTTGTCGGCTCTTTGCAAGCCCATTTTGCAAAAAAAGAGAAAAAAAGAGAAAACCGGCAGATCCACGCAGGGCTTGGATCAATATTTTTCTGCGCTTTTTGCGAAAAGTTTTCGCAATATCTATTGACAATATTTTGCGGGTATGTTATAATGAATCAACGTGAATAAGCGAGACCGCTTATTTATCATCAATGGAAAAACGGAGGTTTTTATCATGAGAATTAAGACCATTGAAACCAAGGATATTGCAAAGACCGTTGAGAACGGCGGTTGCGGCGAGTGCCAGACCTCTTGCCAGTCCGCTTGCAAGACCTCTTGCGGCGTTGCAAATCAGCAATGCGAGAATCAGAAATAATTCGGTAACGAAATTCTGACAACAAACGCTGTCTTTTCAGGAAGACAGCGTTTCGCATTCTAATCGCAAAATGAAGGAGAAATTATGGTACATCAGTATAAATTGAACGGATACAACATTGTCCTGGACACCTGCTCGGGCTCGGTCCACACGGTGGACGAGGTGGCGTATGACATCATCGCCATGTACAAGACCTCAACGTCCGAGGAAATCGTGAAAAAGATCATGGCGCAATACGGCTCCCTTCCCGACGTCAACGAGGAGGAGATCCTCGGATGCATCGAGGATATCAAGGCGCTGGAAGCCGCCGGAAAGCTCTTTTCCGAGGACAAGTACGAAAATCTTGCCTACAATTTCAAGAACAACAGCAACGTGATCAAGGCGCTCTGCCTCCACGTTGCCCACACCTGCAACCTCAACTGCTCCTACTGCTTCGCCAGTCAGGGAAAATATCAGGGCGACAGAGCCCTGATGAGCTTTGAAGTGGGCAAGCAGGCGTTCGATTTTCTCATTGCCAATTCGGGCACGCGCAAAAATCTGGAGGTGGACTTCTTTGGCGGCGAGCCGCTGATGAACTGGGATGTGGTGAAGCAGTTGGTCGCCTACGCCCGCAGCATCGAAAAGCAGCACAACAAGAATTTCCGCTTTACCCTGACCACCAACGGGGTTCTGGTGGACGATGACGTCATTGATTTCTGCAACAAGGAAATGAGCAACGTGGTGCTGAGCCTTGACGGACGCAAGGAAGTAAACGACCACTTCCGCAAGAACTACGCCGGCGAGGGCAGCTATGATACCATCGTACCCAAATTCCAAGAATTTGTCAAGCGCCGCGAGGGCAAAAACTACTACGTGCGCGGCACCTTTACCCATAACAACGTAGACTTTACCAACGATCTCTTCCACATGGCTGATCTCGGTTTTACCGAGCTGAGCATGGAACCCGTGGTCTGCCCCCCCAACGATCCTTACGCTCTGACCAAGGAGGATCTCCCCAAGCTCTTTGAGCAATACGAGATCCTTGCCAAGGAAATGATCAAGCGAAAAAAAGAGGGACGTCCCTTCACCTTTTATCACTACATGCTGGATCTCAAGCACGGTCCCTGCATCTATAAGCGCATCACGGGATGCGGCTCGGGAACCGAATACATGGCGGTCACCCCTTGGGGCGAGCTCTTCCCCTGCCACCAGTTCGTGGGCGACAGCAAGTACAGTCTGGGCAACATCTGGGACGGCGTGACCAACAAAGCGGTTCAGGATGAATTCCGCTCCTGCAACGCCTATGCCCGTCCCGAGTGCAAGGACTGCTGGGCAAAGCTTTACTGCTCCGGCGGATGCGCCGCAAACGCTTATCACGCCACGGGTAGCATCGGCGGCGTCTACGAGTACGGATGCGAGCTCTTCAAGAAGCGCATCGAGTGTGCCGTGATGATGCAGGTGGTTGAGGCTGAGGAAGAATGAAGACTCCCATCTTCGACTTTGTAAAAGGCTATGAAAACGCTCACGTCACGCGATTTCACATGCCGGGACACAAAGGAAAGTCCTTCCTTGGATGTGAGCCTTTGGACGTCACCGAGATCATGGGTGCCGACGTGCTCTATTCTCCCGACGGCATCATTGCCGAGAGCGAGAACAACGCCTCCGCCCTGTTCGGGACCGCCCACAGCTTCTATTCCGCCGAGGGCTCTTCCCTTTCCATCAAAGCCATGCTTGCCCTTGTAACCATAGATCGAACAGCAAAGGAACGCCCCTTGATTGTAGCGGCGCGGAATGCTCACAAGGCGTTCGTCTATGCCTGCGCCCTTCTGGATCTGGACGTGCAATGGCTCTATCCCGCAAAGGGATCCCCTCTTTGCAGCTGCGTTCTGACGCCCGAGGACGTCAAAAACGCGTTGACGGGGGCAAAAACCAAGCCGAAGGCGGTCTATCTTACCTCTCCCGATTATCTGGGACAGATTTGCGACATTGAGGGTATTGCAAGCGTTTGTCACCAATATGGCATTCCGCTTTTAGTAGACAACGCCCACGGCGCCTATCTGAAATTTCTAACACCGTCCGGGCATCCCATGGATCTGGGAGCCGACCTGTGCTGCGATTCGGC
>JAFTRQ010000154.1 GCA_017462125.1 Clostridia bacterium
AACGGTGATTATTATTCCGCTCACCAGTAAGGTTAAACACTGGATGCCGACTCATGCAATCATCGGAACTCACACCGGCATTGAAAAAGAGTCCGTTGCCTTATGCGAGCAGATCCAGACGATACATATGTCACAGCTTGTTCGAAAGGTAGCGGAGATAACCGAGAAGGAAGATATCGAGGAACTCACAAAAGCCATTATGTCCGCGATCGGAATCGAATCTTCTTCTGATATTTGATACTTTGCCTTTTGGCATTTGTATAGAAATTTAAGAAGGAGAGATTAGAAATGTTAAACGCAAGAAAAATCACGACGAAAGTGTTTCCGAAACTTAAGGACTTACCCAAAGAGATCGTCGAGCATTACGGACACAAGGAAGACGACGGGATGATTATCTTCAGTCCGCCCGAGAGGTTTCGAAAGGAAAAAGCAACGTACTTCTGCACTAAGTGTGGAACCAAGGGGGAGACAGCGGAGGAGTTCCCGGTTTGTAGTAACTGTGGCAACACGACTTTTCGTCCGCCGATCAATGACGGAAGATATACGGATAGTTGCAGAAACGTCCGCTACGTACAGCAGGTAGATGAGTATGTCGTCATCCGTGAATTTGATTGTTTTCCCAAGGAATCAGCCGAAACCGGCATAACGACAGAGGCTAACGAATGCTTCCGTATTGTTCTGTCAGAATCCGATTACGGCTTGTACGGACAGACACATCGCTATGTCAGAGGGGAAGGGAGCCAAAAGGTATGGGCCTCCACAAGAGAGATTTTTGATAACCGTAACAGACCGGTCAATCTCGTTGTTGCCGATCCGTGTGTCTATGGTAACTTTCTGATGACAAAGCTTTACGAGGCCCTATCCCTTGGTATTGACGAGTTTACCGATCGGGTTAAACTTGCGGCTGTTGGCATGGCCGATGAAAAGGGAAGTATGCCGGAGGCGGTCTTTGCATCTTGGGAGACGTCTGCTATTACCGGCGTTCAAGAACGATGGGATGTCGAAGTGCGCACGCAGGAAGTGGAGAATTCCGATAGCTACGTTCGTATTCTTTCCTGGTGCACCAACTGCGGTAAGTTCGGCACGCGCCTTTCCGAGAATGAACGTTCCTACAGAAGCGAAGGTTGCAAGTTCTGCGGTAAAAGAAACAGCTATCACCAAAGAGACAAGGAGTATCTCTTTCACCTCATTGATGCTGCAGAAACAGCGGATGGTGGCATCGTTATAAGGGTGCAGGCAATGATCCGTGACAGAGTTTTTGCAAAGGACGTTGTGGAAGGTGAGGATCCCATAGTGGAAACGAAGGATGTTCCTCAGTTTACGAACTATATCCACGTGAACAAAGACGGACAGGTTCGCTTCTATGATGACGGTCGAAAGGAAATCACTAAGCTGCAGGTGCAGATCTATACGTATCATACCGATCGGCACAGAAGATTTATCTTTGAAGAAAAGTCCCTGGAGCTCTTGAAGACACATAAATGTATCAAGCGGACGGGCTACGATCTCCTTCTGAACACGCAGACAACGCCCAAGTACTTTGAGTACTTGAAGGAGATTCCCAGTATGGAGATCTTCGCAAAGAGTCAGATGTTCATCCTCATCAATGACATTATGCAGAAGAACATCTCGGATCTTCCTGCATTCATACGCGGAACGAGCAAACAGAAGAACTTGAAGAACCTAACAAAGCCGCAGCTTGAATCATTGCGTAGTCAGTTCGTAACGCTAAAGCACCTGGATGCTTATCTGCAGTGCCTAAGCAAGGATCCGACAGCACTCTTTGATGATTTTATGAGTCTCAGCACAACCTCGCATGAGCGCCACGTGCTCGATATTCTTCGTGTTGGTGTTCCCGGACTTACGGTCAAGAAGATTTGCGAGTACATTCAGCGCGTGGACGATATGCAGTGCTGTGCACCGAAAGACAGTATGCAGCTATGGGCTGACTATTTGCGAATGCTCAGGGATTCCGAATGCGATCTGACCGATACTAAGCTGGTCTATACCCATTCTCTCAAACGTGAGCACGATAAGGTAGCAAGGAAGATGACGCAGATCAATGATGAGAAGCTCATCGCCGCCTTTGAACAAAAGGCAAACGATAACGAATGGTTGGAATTTAAGGGAAGACAGCTTTCAGCTGTCGTTCCGCATCAGCTTACCGATCTGTACGAGGAAGGACGAAAGCTTTCGCACTGTGTTGGCAGTTACGCACGAAGTGTGATCGACGGTAAATCCGTTATCGTGTTCCTGCGCAGAAACAATAATCTTGACGTGCCGTATTGTACGGTGGAGGTAAGAGATAAAACGATCGTGCAGGTTCGTGGATGGAATAACCGCGAAGGCAGAGCCATTCCGGATATCCGCAGCTTCTTAAAGAATTGGTCTGAGGAAAAAGGGCTGATTCTTGACGTAGCGTGAGGTGGCCTCATGAGAAAAGAAACCGATCTCGTGGCCGTCAAGAAGGTTGCAAGAAGCTTCGTTTACCTTGACGTTCATATCAATGAAAGGGTGAACTTTATCTGCAATCATCCGTATATCGGGCAGATTGCCACGGTGGTTAACGAAAACGGAACACTTAAGCTGAAGGATGTTCGCAACGAAAAAGACCTTGAGGATATCCGAAAGAATATTCTCAAGACTATCGATGCGGTGTCGAGCTGCTTGCAGTTCATTCACATCATTCGTCCGCCTTATTTGCCGGCATTCTTCAAGTTCACGCAGCATCTTATGAACAGTTATGATTATTCAACCTTTTTGGGATCTATGTGGACGATCGTTGAGTTTCCGAACGTGGACGATAACATAACGGCACCGGAGTTCGTCAAAATCTTCCGTAGAGCTGACAAAACGCTTCTGATGGACGAAGACGAGCAGAAACAATATTCTGCTCTACCGGAGGAAATAACGGTCTACAGAGGCATCAGAGGGCGCGGAAGCCTGAAGGCTTTATCCTGGACAACCGACATCGAACAAGCCGAATGGTTTGCAAAGCGTTGGGATAAGAACGGTAAGGTCTATTCAGCAACAGTAAACAAGGAAGACGTCCTTGCGGTCTTTGCTTCAAGAGGCGAATCCGAGCTTGTCGTTGATTTTATGAAGCTTAGAGATATTAAGCTGGAAAGGGAATATTGAATCAGGCGACGGAGAATTTTCTCCGTCGCTTGTTAATATTCTGTGTCAATTTACAGAAACCTCTTGCAAATTAGCGTAAATAGGTGTATAATAC
>JAFTRQ010000155.1 GCA_017462125.1 Clostridia bacterium
GTTCGCAATAATGTTCTGATATTTAATATATCCATACTATCATCCTTTCTTAAAGTTCGTTATATCATTATCTATCGACTTTATTATATCACATTCGACCTCACAATGCAATACCCAAATCGAAATTTGCCAAAATCTTTCTTTGGCATTTATGTATCGGAAGAACCTTGCGGTATCTTCCGAGGTGAGTACGCTCACCTTGCATCCCTTTCGGGAGATCGTTTTGCTTTTCTTATGGCGATCTTTTCGGTCATTCTCTTATATTCCTTTTCGGAAATCGTGCCGTGTTCAAATAGATAGCGGTTGAAATAATTCAGCCAAATATCCTCTGCCATACGCTTTTCGCGTTCTTCATCGGTTAAAACTTTCCCCATTCAATTACCTCGTTCTTTCAAAATTTTTCAAATATATTTTCCTCCTTCCGAGAGAAAAATATACCAAGATTGGAAATGGTGCGCACATGCGACGGCGTAAGTTGGTGTTAACCCCAAAATTACTTGCCGTCGCACAAAATATCCCTTGCCGTCTTTGGGAGAGCAAGGGATATTTTCCATCATTCTCAAAAATCCAACGGGTGCGCCCTGCGTGCTTACATACTTTGTTCCCATTCATGCTTCTTACGCTCCTTTCTGCTAATGGGCATCGTGGTGCAATCCTGCGGTTGACGGTAGCTCTCGATGCTTGCAAGGCTGCCGACAAGGTCAAGGACGTTGGTTGCGACAGCAAGGAACTGATTGTTTGCCATTCGCGTGAGGGCAAGAGCAGCAGATTCGTTGCCCGCGTGTGCCGAGCGATTCAGATATTCAAGTGCCTTTTTCATATCGAATATATCCGCTTCAAAGAGATAGATCTGAGCCAAGCGGTAGTCTGCATACATATTTCCGCGTGCCGATGCGATCTCCAAATGCTCAATAGCTTTGGCAATATCCTTCTTCACGTGCTTACCGTCCATAAAATATTTGCCGAGCGTATAGGCGGCAAACTCGCTACCGTTACGCTCGGCTTTGAATAGATGACTGAAGCCTTCGTTACGAAATTCTCCAAACAGATCGCTCTCAACATAGAGTTTTCCAAGGAGAGCGTCAGCGTATTTGTTGCCATTGCCCACCGACTCCGACAGCCACTTTTGAGCTTCATATTCGTCCTCTCGGTAGATGATCCCGTAATAAAACATCTTGCCCATACGGTACTGTGCTACGCTGTGACCTGCCTTGGCCGCTTTTTCAAGATAATAATCGCCGATGCTTTCGTTATAGAATCGGTCGTTCTCATCCAAATACAGACGGGCAAGGCGATACATCGCATAGACGTTTCCGTTATGAGCTTCCGCTTGGAGTTGATACGGAGGTTTGTCCGCATCCACGTCTTCCTCGTCAAAGGGCATATCATCATTGAGATTTCGCTCGTCAGCAAAGAAGGAATTTATCTCATCAAGAGACAGATCACTACGCTTAACAACGCGCTTGCGATACCCGTACCCGCTATCAAGCCCATGATCCACTTCTTCATCTCGGAAATCATATCCGAGAAAGCTTCCATCCAATTGTCCGTTTCGGTGTTCAGCCGAGAGAAAAATTGCTCTCGCGTCTTCCCATCCTGTGAGAGAATTTCTTTGTTCTCCCTCAGAAGATCCTGCACTTTCGGTACGATACTGTTCGCCGAACTCTTGACGTCGCGGCTCAGATTGCCCGACCATTCCTTGATGCTGTCCCACATCAAATCCCAA
>JAFTRQ010000156.1 GCA_017462125.1 Clostridia bacterium
AGAGGTTATGGCGGGTTGGCTCAGCTTACTCGTCAATGCAGGTGACGGGATCGACGTGGATCTGTTCCTCACCAAGCAACCGAAGGACAGAATGGTACAAAAGCTCGGTCAACAGCTTCGTATCAACCACTCCAAGATCAAGGATGCGAGCGATACCAACACCAACTTTGACAGTCTTGACGATGCTATAAAAAGCGGATATTTCCTCAAGCGAGGGATTGCGGAGAACGAGGATTTCTATTATATGAATACCCTTATTACCATTACCGCAAACAGTCCCGCAGAGCTTGATTACAGAGAAAAAGAAATGAGAAAGCTCTTGCTCTCCCACGACATTGGATGCGTGACCTGCACCTTCCGTGAGGAGCAAGCATTCCTTTCCGCATTACCTCTCGTATCCCTTGAAAAGCATCTGTTTGAGCGTTCAAAGAGAAACGTGCTGACCAGAGGCGCAGCGAGCTGTTATCCCTTCGTCAGCTTTGAGATGTGCGACGACAACGGCATTTTGCTGGGAGTCAATCGCTATAACAATTCGCTGACTATCGTGGATATCTTCAACTCTCAGGTATATAAGACCGCAAACATATCCATTCTCGGAACCTCGGGAGCGGGTAAGACGTTTTTGATGCAGCTGATGGCGCTTCGTATGAGGCGAAAAGGCATTCAGGTATTTATCGTAGCACCCTTAAAGGGACACGAATTTTACCGAGCCTGTAAGAACATTGGCGGTGAGTTCATACAGATCTCTCCTGCCTCGCAGAACTGTATCAATATCATGGAGATACGAAAAGCGGACAAATCCGCTGATGAGCTGATCGACGGTGCAGTAACCGAAAAGTCAGCTCTTTCCTCTAAAATCCAGCGGCTTCACATTTTCTTCAGCTTGCTCATACCCGATATGACACATGAGGAAAGGCAGTTGCTTGACGAGGCTCTGATTAAGACCTATGAGGAAAAAGGTATCACCCACGATAACGATTCGCTGAACGATCCCGACAATCCCGACCGCTACCGTCCGATGCCCGTTCTCGGAGACCTTCACGCAATCTTAAAGCAAGACGCGCAGACCAAACGAATGGCGAACATTCTGAACCGACTTGTAAACGGCTCCGCAAGCACCTTCTCTCAGCAAACGAACGTTAATTTGGATAACAAGTACACTGTGCTTGATATATCCGAGCTTAGTGGCGACCTTCTTCCTCTTGGAATGTTTGTTGCCCTTGACTACGTATGGGATAAGGCAAAGGAGAACCGCACCGTTGAGAAGACGATCTTTATTGACGAGTGCTGGCAGCTCATAGGCGGGACGGGTAACCGACTTGCCGCAGAGTTCGTTCTTGAGATATTCAAAATCATTCGTGGATACGGCGGTTCAGCCGTTTTCGCTACGCAGGATCACAATGATTTCTTTGCTCTTGACGATGGAAAATACGGTAAAGGAATCATCAATAACTGCAAAACAAAAATTATTTTGAATTTAGAGGACGAAGAGGCGCAAAGAGTTCAAGGTATCCTCCGTCTTTCAGAAGTAGAGGTGATGGAAATCACGCATTTTGAAAGAGGGAACGGGCTTATCAGCACAAACAACAATAATATCTCGGTCGAATTCAAATGCAG
>JAFTRQ010000157.1 GCA_017462125.1 Clostridia bacterium
CGTGAGTTCGAGCAGATGGAGCTTGAGTTCTTCTGCAAGCCCGGAACCGACCTTGAGTGGTTCGCATACTGGAGAGAATTCTGCCACAATTGGCTTCTTGCTATCGGTCTGAAGGACGAGAATATCCGTCTCCGTGATCACGATCCCGAGGAGCTTTGCTTCTATTCCAAGGCAACTACCGACTTCGAGTTCCTGTTCCCCTTCGGATGGGGCGAGCTCTGGGGTGTTGCCGACAGAACAGACTATGACCTGACACAGCATCAGAATGAGTCCAAGAAGGATCTTACCTACTTTGATCCCGAGACCAATGAGAGATATATTCCTTACGTTGTTGAGCCCTCCCTCGGTGTTGAAAGAATGGTTCTCTCCGTCCTTTGTGACGCTTATGACGAGGAGGTTATCGATGCGGAGAAGAACGACGTCAGAACCGTTCTGCACTTCCATCCTGCAATCGCTCCCGTTAAGGCTGCAATCCTTCCTCTGTCCAAGAAGCTTTCCGATAAGGCAGGCGAGATCTACGACGAGCTTTCCAAGTACTTCACGGTTGACTTTGACGAGGCAGGCTCTATCGGTAAGAGATACCGCCGTCAGGACGAGATCGGTACTCCTCTCTGCATCACCGTTGACTTCGACACCGTTGGCGACGCTGAAAAGGCAGGCGACGGTTGCGTAACTGTTCGTGACAGAGATACTATGGAGCAGGTGCGTATTCCTGTTTCCGAGCTTAAGAGCTATATCGAAAAGAAGATCGAATTCTGATTTTTATTCGCGTTTATCTTGTTATGGAAGATTTTGTACTGTTTGGTGCTATTGTGAACGCGGTTCTCGTTGTGATCGGCTCGCTGATCGGTCTTTTGGTGCGCAGAGTGGTGCGCGGGAAAAAGAGCGGTGAGACCGTCGATGCCGATCAAGGATCGGGAATTGGGAAGCGCATATCCGATGCGATCTTCAGCGGTATTGGGCTTTGCGTGATATTGATCGGTATTGACGGCGCGATAAAAGGCGCTGTCAACGGTCAGATCTCGGACGCGTTGAGCGGTAGCGGTGTTATGCTTGCGGATCTCAGCGGAGAAAAAACGTTAGTTATCATTATTTCGATCGTGATCGGTGTTATTATCGGTGAACTGATCGACTTGGATAAAAGGATCAATCGTTTGGGAGACAGACTTCAGGCACTGATGAAGGGAAGGGGCGGAAACGTAGCGCAGGGCTTCGTTTCAGCATCGCTTTTGTTCTGCGTGGGCTCAATGTCCATCGTCGGGCCGTTGAACAGCGGTATCTTTGGAGACCATTCTATCCAGATCACCAAAGGCGTGATGGATTTTGTGGGAGCTATTGTATTCACCTCCTCGTTTGGTATTGGAGTGATGTTCTCGGCGGCGTTTATTTTGATATATCAGGGCTTGATCTCTCTTTTGGCAGCGTATATTGCGCCTTTTCTGACAAATGACGTGATCACCTGTATGACTGCGGTTGGCTCTCTTATCATTATTGCATTGGGACTGAATCTTCTTGGCGTGACAAAGATGAAGATCATGAATTACATTCCTGCTATATTCCTGCCGATTTTGTTGATCCCGCTGTGGACTTGGCTTGAGGCAGTTATCTGATCAATGAAGGCAAGGCAGTGCCGTTTGGCACTGCCTTGCTTATAATCGCATATTGGAGGCAAATATGAATACGAAAATTTTCAACGTTTTGGATTACGGTGCGGTTGCAGACGGCGTTACACTCAATTCCGCGGCGGTGCAGAAGGCGATCGACACTTGTGCGGCGCAGGGCGGAGGTACGGTGCTTTTTTCCGAGGGTGAGTACGTTCTTTCAACCGTTTTTCTCAAGAGCAATGTACATATCAAGATTGATAAGAGTGCGCGTGTTCTCGGTGCTTTGAGCTTTTACGATTACGCTCCTCAGGAGAAGATCGATTATCCCGCCTATCAGGATCAGTCGCATACGTACTTTGATTGCTCGATGTTCGTTGGCAGAAATTGCGAGAATATTGCGATTACAGGTGAGGGAACCATTGATATGCGCAGCGTATGGGACGAGGACAACGTCCGTGATATCGTACACAGAGGTCCCAAGTGCATCGCGTTGAAGGATTGCAAAAACGTCGAGATTAGCGGACTTGAGATCTATCACGTCACCGATCTTGCGGTCTATTTCGCAGGTTGTGAGAACGTTGAGGTTTACGGACTCAAAATGAGCGTATACATTGACGGAATTTCGCCCGACAATTCCAAAAACGTGAGCATTCACGACTGTGATATCGATTGCGGAGACGACGGCATCGTGTTTAAGTCGTCCTATACCCTCAATCGCCTTGATGTTTGCAGAGATATTACCGTGAAGAATTGCCGTGTTAAGAGCCGTTGCTCCGCGATCAAGTTCGGAACCGAGACAAACGGAGGATTTTACAATATCACGGTGGAAAATATCGACGTTCGCGAGACAAGAATCACCGGAATTGCGATCGAAAGCGTGGATGGGGCGATCATCGACGGACTTACGTTGAAAAATATTAAGATGCGCAACGTTGGCGCGCCGCTCTTTATTCATCTCGGTCAAAGAATGAGAGGGCCAAAGGGACTTGAAATCGGACGGATACGCAATGTGACACTTGAGAATATTACTGCAGAAGGCCCGTATGAGCCCTATGAAGCAATTGCTTGGAATTACAACAGCTATGTTTCCCGGGACAATCTCCAATATCCGTGGAGCATGAATACGGAAAAGGTGACAAAGCAGTTTACCTCCAACGTGTGCGGCTTGCGCGGAATTCAGCTTGAAAATATCACACTTCGAAACGTAAGCCTTCAAGTTGAGGGCGGAGTGCAGGAGTGGCAAAAAGAGGTGCCCGATAAGGCACCCGAGTACCCTGAGGTGTTTGTTTACGGAAGAGAGCTGCCCGCCAAGGGAATCTTCTTCCGTCACATTAACGGTCTGACGCTTGATAACGTCACTGTTGAGAGCTACAAGGAGGACGGACGCGAGGATTTCGTGTTTGATGACGTTGAAAACTTGGTAATTGTGTAATAACAAGAAATACCCGTGTGGATGTCCACACGGGTATTTCTGTTATCCAAAATTAACAGACAGCTATAAATTTGTAAGTTGTAAAGGTAAGATCGAGGTTTAAATTACTTGATCTCAACGGTTGCGCCAGCAGCCTCGAGGTCAGCCTTAACCTTCTCAGCGTCTTCCTTGGAAACGCCTTCCTTAACAGCCTTAGGACAACCTTCAACCATGTCCTTAGCTTCCTTAAGGCCGAGACCGGTGATCTCACGGATAACCTTGATAACGTTGAGCTTCTTGTCGCCGAAGCCGGTAAGGATTACGTCGAATTCGGTCTTTTCCTCAGCTGCGGGAGCTGCTGCTGCACCTGCTACTGCAACTACGCCTACGGGAGCTGCTGCGGATACGCCGAACTCTTCCTCAACTGCCTTTACGAGGTCAGCGAGCTCAAGAATTGTAAGTGTCTTAATTTCTTCAACAATATTTGTGATCTTTTCGGATGCCATTTTAAATTACCTCCTGAATATGGAAATATAAATTGTTTTTGTTTTGTGTCGGTATTTGACCGATTATTCTGCAGCTGCTTCTGCTGCACCCTCTTCTGCTGCGCCGCCTTCGTTCTGCTTGTCGACGACTGCCTGAAGAGCATAAGCAAAGTTGTAGATAGGAGACTTGATAGAGCCGAGGAACTTTGCGATAAGAGTTTCCTTGGAAGGAATCTCAGCAAGGGTGTTAACGCCTGCTGCGTCAAGAACCTCTCCGTCACAGTAACCTGCGAGGATCTGGAAGGAATCGATCTTTTCAGCGTATTCCTTGAGGATCTTTGCAGGAGCGATGGGATCTTCGGGGCTGGAGATAGCGATTGCAGTCATACCGTTGAGGTACTGCTTCATATCGCCGTAACCGCACATTTCGCAAGCTCTGCCTGTAAGGGTGTTCTTCATAACAACGTACTTAACACCTGCTTCACGGAGAGCCTTACGGAGAGCTGTGTCATTCTCAACGGTGATACCCTGATAATTAACAACTACACCGGATGCGCTTGCCTTGATCTGCTCTGCGAGGTCTGCAACTACCTGTTTCTTCTGTTCGAGTATTGCGTTACTAGGCATTGTTTTTAACCTCCCGTAGTGATTAGAATAAAAAAACTTTCTTCCCGAAGCGACATAACACTTGCCGAGAAGAAAGATCTAATTGCCACATAGGCACAATTATATCATTTTGATTCTTCCTCGGCAGGGTGGCTTTCGCTTTTACGGGAACCTGCTGTCTTTGGATAAGAGCCGTTCGCGGCTCACTCGTATATTATAGCACAAAAAAATGATTTGTCAATAGGTTTTTGAAAAGTTTTTTGAAAAAAATCGATTTTTTCTGAAATGGCATTTTGGTCCTTGCTCCCGTGCGGCTTGCATCACGGTGCAGATAGGTGACACGGACAACGAATGCGGTAAAGATTGTGCACTTGTTCTATCCTTGCCGAAGGGGATAAAAGGAGCGCGAGGAAAGCTTTTCAAAAGCTCTCCTCGCGTTAACTTTAAAACTTATTGTTCTTTATAATATTCTCCGCCAATTTAACCAATTTTTCACGGATCCACATAGGCTCGATGATCTTGAAATCGGAGCGAAGGGTAATCAGCACGCTTAAAAATTGCTCCACGTTGTGAAATTCGCAGACGTACTTATTGCGCGACTCCTTGGAGATGATAAAATTCTTCAAGGTGAGGACCGAGAGCTTGTCAGGGATCTCGACGGTTGCCGTGTACGGGATCTGCATCTGTACAAAGGTGTTTTCTGCCTGCAGGGAAGCGCCCGACATACTGTCGGCGAGCTCGGTCAGAGAATCGTCGTTGTCGCTGGAAAGAACGAGAGGGAGAGAGTATTGCTCGGTGTAATAGTAGCCCTTGTGCTCAAGGCTATATTCGAGCGGCGCTCCCAGCTTTTTCTTCAGATAATCCACGTCTCGCTGTGCCTGGCGGTGGGAAATGTTGAATCTTTCCGCAAGGCGCATTGCGTTGGGATAATAGTTGTTGGCGATCTTTTTGTGAAGCCATTGAATTCTGGTATTTGCGGAATTTCCCGATGCTGTTTTCATAATGCTATCGAATTCCTTTCATTTATATTATAATGCACTTTGATTATCGTCTTCGGTATTGGAATCGTTTTCGGGGGAGTCGGCGGTGTGCGCTTCCTCTTGTGAGGGCTTGGCGGTGAAAAACCTAACCGCCTCGGGAAGGGCGCACAAGAAAAGATAAAGAGGGAATGCGCGGTATTCGTTGCTGTAGCTGTCATATCGTGTGAAGGATTCAACGAGCACGGCAATGCAGGAGAGCGGCGCGATCGTTATGAGAAGGAGCTTGGTTGCCAAATAACGCTTCAAGCTGCAGCCGCCCGAGAGCACTCGAAGCTCTGACAGGGTGGAAAGCATTGAGGCTGCGGCTGTGAATTGAATGATCAGCTTGAGAGGGGCGTTCATCTCCACGGAAAAATCAAGATAGATTTTTGCGATCACAACGATGCAGAATGCTATATGGAAGAGTCCCCAGGCTAAGGTTCCCGTTTGGCCGAGCTTGAAGAATCCTGCGAGCTGATAAAGCTGTGAGAGCAACGTGGTTATAAAAATGATGGCAATCCATACGTTGAACCCCTCAGAAAAGATCTGCTTGCCCAAGGTCACGTAAATAAAAGCGGCGGGAAGGGCTGTGATCAGGCTGAGGAATTGAAGCTTTGCGGGTACCTCGGATTGCACCGGGTCGGCTTTTTGGAAAAGAAAGTATGCCGCAAGTGCCAATATGACGTCGACGGCGATTGTTGCATAAAGCAGGGATGCGACGAGAGGATTGTTGAAATACTTACTGCTTCCTTCGGTGCAGAAGCAGAACGCAACGATGCCAAGAATTGCGGTCAATGCAATCGCGGCAATTGCGGCGGTTTTGTAACTGTTAAGCTTTTTATCGGTGTTCATTTGTATCGCTCCGTGATCAAATGTGTTGTGAAAACAAGTTTCTACCTATATATTATATAACGATAATATAACGGAATTGTTAACGGAAGGAAAGATTTGAAAAAAATACTTTATTTTTTTGAAAAATATTATATGTGAGTGAAAAATACGGTTCGGAAGCTCCTTTGAAGGTGATGAAATGTTTAAAAAACAGGAAAATAGTGCATTGTGCACAAAAACGAGCTTAAAAATTCTGCTATTTTTTCTTGAAAAGTTTTGGAATAGTATTGACAAAAGCATTTTTTTGATGTATAATGGTAGAGCTTGATATGCGATGAAACGAGAGGTTGCTCTTAAGGGGACGCCCTTAAGAGGTAATTTTCGTGGAGTATGTCCGTATGAACGGGCGACGTAGTCTTTCATACACACACCTTGCAACATGCGGCATAGTGGTGCTTGGGTGTTTGGTCCTCGGATCGTTGGTTCGGAGTTTGTCTGTCAGATGCTGATGCGGGCAAAGTCCGTGTTTTAATGGAAAGAGGAAGAAACACACGGCACGGTGTACGAAGAAAGCGTCCCAACATTTAAAGGCGGATCGCTTCATTTAATATATAAGCGACGCCAATATCTGAAAGGAGGCACCTTACAATGGCAGTTAATGAAAAAATCAGAGTTCGTCTTAAGAGCTACGATCACACTCTCATCGATACCGCTGCAGAGAAGATCGTAACCGTTGCAAAGACAAACGGCTCCGAGGTTTCCGGTCCTATTCCGCTTCCCACCGAGAGAGAGATCGTTACGATCCTCCGTGCGGTTCACAAGTATAAGGACAGCCGTGAGCAGTTTGAAATGCGCACTCATAAGAGACTCATCGATATCATCAAGCCCAATCAGAAAACGATTGACGCTCTGATGAACGTTGAACTCCCTGCAGGCGTAGAGATCGAGGTTAAGCTCTGATCACTACATTTTAATTAATATTTGTCTTATCAAGCACGCAAGGCAACTTGCAAAACAAAGACAACAGCCGGCGGCGACTTGATGCCGTGTCGGTAACTTTGTAAGTCATGTTGAGCGGACGAGATCCGTGTCAACCAATAATTTACAGGAGGAAAAAGAAAATGAAAAAGGGTATTATCGGTAAGAAGATCGGTATGACTCAGATTTTCGACGAAAAGGGTAACGTGATCCCTGTTACCGTTATTCAGGCAGGTCCCTGTGCAGTAGTACAGAAGAAGACCGCTGAAAACGACGGTTACGATGCTGTTCAGCTCGGCTTTGTAGAAGCTAAGGAAAAGCACATCACGAAGGCTGAAAGGGGCCATTTTGAAAAAGCAGGTGTTTCCTTCAAGAGACATCTCAAGGAATTCCGTCTTGACGATTGCAGCGCACTGAACGTTGGCGACGTCATTACAGCCGATACCTTCGCCGCAGGCGAGAAGGTCGACGTTACAGGTATGACAAAGGGTCGTGGATACACAGGCGCGATCAAGAGATGGAACCTTCACAAGCTCCAGGCTACTCACGGTGTAGGACCTGTACACCGCCAGTCCGGATCTATGGGTGTTATCGACCCTGCGAGAATCTTCAAGAACAAGAAGATGGCAGGTCAGTACGGTAACGAGCAGGTAACTGTTCAGAATCTTAAAGTAGTAAAGATCGACAGCGAAAAGAACCTCATCGCAGTTAAGGGTGCTATTCCCGGTGCGAAGGACGGTATCGTATTCATTCGCGATTCGATCAAAGCATAATCGGAAGGAGGAAATAAATAATGCCTA
>JAFTRQ010000158.1 GCA_017462125.1 Clostridia bacterium
CAAATTCCATTGCCTTATCTCTCATAATGCTATTTGACATAATATCACCTCAAAAATATTATACATCAAAGACCATAGCAAGTCAAGTTATATTCCGACTGCGTCGGAGTGATATTCTTGTTGCTTCGCAACAGAGTGATATTAAAGCCTGCGGTTTTAGTGATATTTTATTCGCCTCCCAAACTCGCGTAGCGAATATCACTCGGCGCGAGCCGAATATCACTGCGAAGCAATAGAACTCGCCGCAGGCGAATAAAACTGCCCAACTTCCTTATGAGAAGTTGGGCAAAGCCTATGGTTCTTTTTGGTGACCCGCCGGAGACTCGAACTCCGGACCCCTTGATTAAAAGTCAAGTGCTCTACCGTCTGAGCTAGCGGGTCAAATTTCGCTTACCACAATATTATACCACAGAGATTCGCCTTTGTCAACTGTTTTTTTCACTGCCTATGGACAAATTGAGGCTTCTGCAAGCATTGGGTTTTGTGCAAAATCACCATTTTTGTGCTTTCCCGAAGTCTTAGACATTCTTGATCTTCTCCGCAAGCTGCGAGATATTTTCGGGCATAACGGTAGGCAACGACATATCCTTACGCTGGTCTCCGTTCTCACCGCCGCCAAGGATCTCGGCTCTCACCGCCTTAATGACCAAGCGGTCAAATCCCTTCACTCTTTTGGGGTCGAGCGAGCCGCCAAGGCAAGCCACGTCTACAGCTCTTTCACGCAAACACTCGGGAATGCATTTTTCGACATAATCCTCAAAGCAATCCACAAAGCCGCAACAGACATAATAGGCTGTGCGCTGACCCTTCAGCTCCTCGATATGCCCGTCAAGAAAACGGCGCGCCTTTTTCATCGCCCTTCCCATCCGTATGGGAAAGCCGACCACCACGGTATCATATTCAGCAAGTCTGCCGTGTGCGGAATCCATTTCCAGCACATCCACCTCAAAATTTTTCAACTCCTCCGCCAAAAGCTCAGCGCATTCTCTTGTTGTTCCGCCCTTGGTAGCGTAAATGATCGCAATCTTCAAAACCTTTATCCTCACCGATCTATTATCGTCTTATTTAGTCAATTATAACGCATCGGGCACAGCAAGTCAAGAGAAAAATTTGCTTTATCGGTGAATTTTTATTGAAAAAACGTCGGAAATATGTTATACTATTAATAATATTACTTTTTAGACGAAAGTGAGCGGCAAAAATGAGCGAAAAGACCGAAATTTTCGAAAAAATAAAAAAACTGCGCCAAGAGCTTACCCACCACGCAAAGCTTTATTACGTTTACGACGCCCCCGAGATCTCGGACTATGACTACGATATGATGTTTGCCGAGTTGAAGAGACTTGAGGCTGAAAACCCCGAGTTTTTCGACCCTGCAAGTCCTACGCAGAGAGTGGGCGGCAAGCCTCTCGATAAGTTCAACAAGGTGACCCACACCGTGCGTATGGACTCCCTTGCCGACGTTTTTTCCTTCGACGA
This sequence comes from Clostridia bacterium, assembly GCA_017462125.1. The sequence continues at coordinate 1,480 of JAFTRQ010000158.1, forward strand.
GCTTCGTGATTTTATCGACGGTGTCAAAAAGACCGCGCCCGCTGTGGTTTGGTCGACAGAGCCCAAGATTGACGGCTTGTCCGTGTCCTTGAAATATGAAAAGGGCATTTTCGTTCAGGGTGCCACACGCGGCGACGGTGTTACAGGCGAGGACGTGACGCAAAATCTGCGCACGGTTTTCTCCATTCCTATGACTCTGCCCGAGCCACTTGATCTGACGGTCAGAGGCGAGGTCTATATGCCCCGCGCGGTCTTTGAGCGAATCAACGCCAAGCGCGAGAGCGAGGGCAAGGCGCTGATGGCGAACCCCCGAAACGCGGCGGCCGGCTCTCTCCGTCAGCTTGACCCCGAGGTTACCGCCAAGCGCGGACTTGATATTTTCGTCTTCAATTTCCAGGAGGGCAACCTTTATCTCGACGGTCACGCGCCCGAGAGCCACACCGAAACGCTTAACAGGCTTGAGTCGCTCGGCTTCTCGGTTGTAAAAATGCGCGCGCAGACCGGCGACACCGAAGCTATCATTGCCCACATCGAGAGCATTGGAAAGGCAAGAGAGACCCTTCCCTACGACATAGACGGCGTGGTCATCAAAGCTGACCTGCTTTCAGATCGCCGCATCATAGGCGAGGGCACTAGCACACCTAAATGGGCGGCAGCATACAAATTTCCGCCCGAGGAAAAGCAGACAAAGCTTGAAGATATTACAATAAACGTAGGACGTACGGGAGTTTTGACTCCCACCGCCGTTCTCTCTCCCGTCCGTCTTGCAGGCACGACGGTCAAGAGCGCAAGCCTGCACAACCTTGATTTTATCCGCCAGCGCGGCATAATGCTCGGCGACGTGGTCACGGTCAGAAAGGCGGGTGACATCATTCCCGAGGTGGTGTGTGCCCATCCCGAAAAAAGAGATGGAAGTGAGCGCGAGTTTTCGATGCCCGAAAGATGCCCCTCCTGCGGCGAGCCTGTCTATTACGACCCCGATGAGGCGGCGGCTGTCAGATGCACCAATCTCTCCTGCCCCGCACAGCTCTCCCGCGGCATCGAGCATTTTGCCTCCAAGGGGGCTATGAATATCGACGGTCTCGGGCCTCAGATCATTGATCTGCTGATCGAAAACGACCTGATTGCAAGCTCCGCCGACCTCTACACCCTCCGCGCGGAGGACGTACAGAATCTTGATCGCATGGGTGAAAAATCGGCTCAAAACCTGATAAGCGCCATAGAAAGCTCCAAGAGCGCGGGACTTGAGCGTCTCCTTTGCGCGCTTGGAATTCCCAACGTAGGTGAGGTTGCTGCGGAGGCTCTTGCCAAGAAATTCCGTAACCTTGATGCTTGTATGTCCGCAACCGTGGACGAGCTTGTTGCCATCGACGATTTCGGCGAAATAACAGCTCGCAGCGTAGTCAGCTTCTTCGCTCATGAGAACAACGTGGAGCTCTGCCGCAAGTTGATTTCCGCAGGACTCCTGACCGAGGCTGTAAAAGAGGCGGCATCTGACAAATTCGCAGGGCTGACCTTCGTTCTTACCGGTACGTTGCCCACAATGTCGCGAGACGAAGCAAGTGAACTGATCAAAGCACAAGGCGGCAAGGTCTCGGGCTCGGTTTCCAAGAAAACAAGCTACGTCGTAGCGGGCGAAGCCGCGGGAAGCAAGCTGACAAAAGCCCAAGATCTTGGTGTTAGGATCATCGACGAGGATGAATTAAAGAGAATGCTTGGAGATTAATTCAAATTTTGATTTGTCGAAGTGTTTGAAATTGCAAAACCTCGCCGTTTCGTCGGTTCAAATCGTTTGTTTTGCGGACCGCCGAGGACGTCGGTCCCTACAATTCGTTTGTGGTGTATTTCCTTACCGTAGAACGATTTTTAACCGATTGATCTGTAGGGACCGGCGTCCTCGACGGTCCGCCGGCATTGGTTTTAAAATAATCGTCACGGCGGCGTGCATCTCACCGATAAATCGCAATTTATCTATCTCACGCCAATCCCGTAAACTCCACGATTCCGTTATAAATACCCCTTGCAAAGAGCCCCGGATTATTCCGCATAACCGCCGCCTCCTGTGGATTGGAAATAAAACCGATCTCCACAAGAGTTGCAGGCATATTGGTCTTTTTGAGAACGTAAAGCCCAGGTCGGACGAACATTCCGCGCTTCGGAAATCCCGTGGCATCCACAAGATTATCAACAATGTCGTCTCCGAGGCGAAAGGCCGACGAATTTCTCGAATAAGCATAAGCTTCAACACCCTTGGCAGACGGGTTGGTAGAGCCGTTTGTGTGTATGCTGATGAAATAATCCGCTCCCCATGCGTTGGCATCCTGAACGCGAGCGCGAAGGCTTCCCGCATTGGATGAGCCTAAGACCTCGTCGGGCGAATTCCGGGACAGTCGGACCTCATAGTTCCCGCTTCGGCGCAAAAGCGCGGCAAGCTCCCGACCAACCTCATAGGTCACGTCCTGCTCTCGGAGGCCGTTTCCTTCCGCTCCCGTATTGAATCCCGAGGGATTATGTCCCTGATCGATATATATTTTAGGCATATGCTCCTCCTTTTGTGTTATTCTGCATTCTACTATAATATTTTATGTCGGAGACACAACAATTGTCATCAAATCCTTTCAGAAAGGCAAAAGCAATGAACGAAAACATAACCGATCTCGACCTTGGCGTAGAGATCTCACCCGAAAAGAATAAGGTTATGGGCGGCACGCTCTATCTGGTTGCCACGCCCGTGGGCAATCTTGCCGACATATCCGCTCGCGCCGTCAAGGTGCTCCGCGAGGTGGATTTTGTTGCCGCCGAGGACACGCGCAACTCTATGCGCCTGCTCTCCTATCTTGGCATACAAAAGCCGATGGTCTCTTATTTTGAGCACAATAAGCGCACCCACGGTGATATGATCTGTGACCGACTTTTGTCAGGCGAGTCCTGCGCGCTGGTCACCGACGCGGGCACACCTGCCATCAGTGACCCCGGTGAGGATATAGTGGCTCTCTGTGCCGAACGCGGCATTCCCGTTACAAGCATTCCCGGTGCCTGCGCGGCTATTTTGGCTCTTACTCTCTCGGGTCTTCCTACGGGCAGATTCTGCTTTGAGGGCTTTTTGTCAGCCGACAAAAAGGATCGCAGAGCCCGTCTTGAAGCCTTGAAGTGCGACGACCGCACCGTCATATTCCACGAAGCCCCCCACAAGCTGAAGGCGACTCTTGCCGATATGTGCGAGATCTTCGGCGAGGAGCGCAGAATCTCTCTCTGCCGCGAGTTGACCAAGCTCAACGAGGATATTCACCGCACCACGCTTGGCGGAGCTGTTGACTACTACAATGAAAACATCCCTCGCGGTGAGTACGTTTTAGTGGTGGAGGGCGCACCCGAGGGTAGCGTTGCCTCGCCCGCGGTTGACCTCTGTTCCCTTTCGGTAGAGGAGCACGTAAACCATTACGTCAGCGCAGGTATGTCCCAAAAGGACGCAATAAAAGCCACCGCAAAGGATCGCGGTGTGCCGAAGAATGATATTTATATGTGTTTTGTTAAGGACTGAGATTTCGGGGGAAGAAAACCTTTTTTAGGAAAAAGGTTTTCTTCCCCCGAACCCCCAACTTTCCAAAAACCTCAAGAAAAGATAAACAGGTCTGTTTCCAACCTGAAGTTGGATAAAAAATTGGCGAATCAAACCAATGCGTTATTGATTTTTTGCGTGCTTCAAGGTAAAATATAGGTGTAGCTACAAAAGATCAAAAAAGGAAAACTGCAAAATGTTTTTCAAAAAATCAAAAAAGGAACGCCTAATATGAAAATCAACGAAAATATCGCAATCTTTCGCAAAGCAAAAGGAATAACGCAGGAAGAATTGGCGGTAGCAATTGGAGTGACCAATCAATCGGTCTCCAAATGGGAATCGGGACAGTGCTGCCCCGACATTCAGCTTCTCCCCGTTCTTGCGACATTTTTTGATGTGTCTATCGATGAATTGATGGGGTATGAGCCGGTCAAAAGCAACGAGCCGCCTCGTACCGACATTCAGATGATCAACAACTCCATTGATAACTATTTCGCCCCCCTGATTTCTGCCTCGCTGAACATTTTGCGCGAGGAAGGCACGATCTCAACATCAATCTTGCAAAGAAAACTTCGTATCGGCTACGGCAAAGCCGCGTTTATCATAAATAAGCTTTCCGAGCAAGGATACATCAATATAAATCAGAACGGTATGCATACGCCCACAGACAAAGTATTCAAATAAAGTTACCAAGCGGCGACCTATCCTCGGACAGGTCGCCGCTTGGCTTATTCTAAAACGGTTCTGATCAGATCATTGCAACACAGCCGCCACCTGCTCACATATTGCTGCCATTCCTTTGGCGGTGGGGTGGTTATTTTCCTTGTCAATATTCTGCAAGCGAACGCATTTCACACCGAAATGCTTTGCCGCTTTCTCAAAGCAATCCTGTATCTCTTCTTTAATTCCGGTATTGGCGATCAAAACGATCTCCGCATCAGGCAGATCGGTCTTTAAAATATACGAAAAATAGCAGATCGCGGGCAAAACGCGGAAAAGATCCTCGTCCTTGAAGTCCGAAAACTGAACTTCACCCAAGGGAGCCTCCGCCCAGCTATCGTTCGTACCGCCGAAAACAAATACGGTATCGATTTGGTTCTTCTCAAAAAATCCCCCGCTTTTCAGCTCTCTGTAACGAGCGATAAACGAGCCGAATTTCGAGCAATTGGTACCGTTATATCCCGTGAATCCAAGGGGTGAGCCCGACCAGCTGTTGTTTTGAATATAGCGAACGTCTGCTTGCTTGCCAAGCCTTGCCCACCAGGTCTTGCTAACGTCGTCAACGTCCGAGCAGGGGTAATAGGTCGGATAGCCGCTCGGAATATGCCCCGCATAGGTTGAATAACTGTCTCCGAAAATCACGCAGTTTTTCATTTTGTTATATTTCCTCCAACATTGGATCTTAAAGTGCTTTTATTTTGATCAGATAGGTATCGAAAAGCTTCATATGAAGATGTGCCGCAAAGCTCTCTGCGGTGAATATCTCCTCACGTACAAGCGTTGCGTCGTGGTCGTCGTCGAGAAGATAATATTCAACTTTTACGCCATTCTCGCTTTTTACGTTCTCAAAGCAGACCTTGACAGGCTCCGCGGGGGTATCGTCATTGTCATTGAAATGCGTAATAATTACCGCGCTGTCACGTCCGTCTGTTGCTGCGCAGGAATAAACATTCGCAACCTTTGCGTCGGATTTCACGTGAGCTCCAAGCTTTGGCAGCTCCTTGAACATATAAAAAGAATAATATGGCTTCAACGGGTCAAGGGTATCGGTGTCAAAAAGACCGCACCACGCACCGGGACGCGCATCGTAATACATCATCATATCAATGTCGCTTGCCTGACCCATACACATACATCCCGTGATGAAGGAGGCACCCTTATTGAGCTTGCTCATTCTGCGGGAGTATTTATATACCTCGCCCACCCACTCGCGGACGTAGTTCCACTCGTTGTAGTGAAGCTCGGGTCTCTCGCTGTTCTCGCCGATCAGCCCCGCCTCGCGAAGAGTCAGCATCGCGCTGTCGGAAAGCTCCTTTACAACCGTGGGCGTTCTCATATATCCGTGGAAGGAATAGAAATCAAGTGGGATATTCCTCTCCTTCACCGCTTTAAGAAAAGCCATTTTAAAGGGGGTCGCCCAAGAGCTTGTGAACGCGGGGCCTCCTATCTTGAGGTGCGGGAAAGTAGATTTCAGGTGCTTCGCCGCCACCTCGTAAAAGTCGATAAACTCTGCCTCTGTTCCCTGCCAGCAAGGGTTGCTTCCGTCGCCGTTGCGACATTCGGGCTCGTTCCAGATCTCCCAATATTCGATATCGTAGTTGAAGCCATCTGCCCAACCCTCTGTAAAATGTCGGATGATATGCTCACATATTCTCGCCCATTTTGCGAAATCCTTGGGAGGATAAGTACCGTACTTGTGGCCATGCTCGATTGCCGCGCCAAGGCGGTAAAAGGTTTTTGTGCCTACTGCCTCGGTGTTGGCAATATACGTGTCGGTGGGGCCGAAAACATAATTTGCGGGATCGGTTTCATCAGCATCGAAGTTTTTGAAAATACGGTGCACGTCAACGGTATGCTCACCGCCATATCCCGAGTAAAAAGCCGCGTCGTGGTTACGCGCGTAAGGGATCTCCAGCGCCTCGTAGGCGGCAAAATTCCCCGTTCCGCGCACCTTGGAGCCTGCAGGACCGTTGTTGACAGCGTTCATTATTTTTATCTTTCCATCGGTATTTAACAAATCAAATTTTAATTCTGTCATCATAAAACCTCCGTTATTGATCAAAGCATCCGCTTTAATCAAATTTTAACATAAACGGTAGGATTTTTCAAGTTTTTTTCGCAAAAACACCTTGCGATTTTTTCAAAAATTACAATCTTGCCAAAGCGAGTTTTATGCAATTGTTACAAGAATAAAAAAAGTCAAAATTTTTTTCAAAAAGGTGTTGACAAACAGGTTTTGTTGTGGTATAATATCAAAGTCGTCAGCGAACGACACAAAAAATATGCTGGTGTGGCTCAATGGCAGAGCAGCTGATTTGTAATCAGCAGGTTGTTGGTTCGACTCCGATCACCAGCTCCATATGGGGGATTTCCCGAGCGGCCAAAGGGGGCAGACTGTAAATCTGTTGTCACTGACTTCGGTG
>JAFTRQ010000159.1 GCA_017462125.1 Clostridia bacterium
CGATAGCAGTATTGTTTTATATGAAATTCTCACTCTTTTATTAAGACTTAACGGCTACTCTTCCAAATATCATAGGGTGAAAGTTCTTTTGGTTACTTTTCTTTCAAGAAAAGTAACACGCGTCTCTCTCCCGCGTCCCGATAAATCAAAATTTGAAATAATCCCCCCTTTTCCCTTGACGGGAGAGAAAAAATATGGTAAAATTTTAATAATTGATGACAAAAAAGAGGTTATTACGATGAGCAAAGTAAAAACAAAACGAAAACCCGGACTTCTTCGTAAATTTCTTCCCTACTACCGCCCTCACACCGCGGTTATGATCAGCGATCTGCTCTGTGCAGGACTGACCACACTCTGCGAGCTCGTGCTTCCCATGATCGTTCGTGAGATCACGGGAGTTGCAACAGAGGATATTACCAAGCTGACCGTAGATCTGGTTCTCAAATGCGGCTTGATCTATATCGTCCTTCGCGTAATCGACACCGCCGCCAACTACTATATGACTACCGTCGGTCACATTATGGGCACTAAGATCGAGACCGATATGCGCCGAGATCTGTTCGCACATCTGCAGAAGCTGTCCTTCTCTTATTACGATAACACGAAGATCGGCACGCTGATGTCGCGTATCACCAACGACCTTTTTGACGTGACAGAATTTGCGCACCACTGCCCCGAGGAATTCTTTATCTCAGGCATCAAGATCATCTGCTCCTTTGCGATTCTCTGCACAATGAGCGTACCCTTAACACTGATCATCTTCTCGGTTATTCCGATTATGATTGCGGTACTGATCTATTTCCGATTCAGAATGAAAAAGAATTTCTCCGAATCGAGAAAGCACATCGGAGAGCTGAACTCTCAAATCGAGGACAGCCTGCTTGGCATCCGCGTAGTCAAATCCTTCGCTCGCGAATCTCTTGAACAGGACAAATTCGAGGAAGGCAACGTTAAATTTCTGAAGCTGAAGAGCGAACGATACAAGATCATGGGAGGATTCACCTCCTCCACCCGTCTCTTTGACGGTATTATGTACATTGTGGTCGTCGTCGTTGGAGCGCTCTTTATGATGCTTCCCGAAAGCAACCCCGCAAGCATCACGCTTGCCGATTATATGGCATACCTTCTTTACGTCACCACGCTTCTGACATCGATCCGCCGCATCGTGGAGTTTGCCGAGCAGTTCCAGCAGGGCATGAGCGGAATTGAGCGTTTTCAGGAGATTATGGACACCGATCCCGAGATCACCGATGCGCCCGACGCAAAGGATCTCGAGGGCGTGGTCGGAGAGGTGGAATTCCGCGACGTCAGCTTCCATTACGAAAGTGAAAACCGCAACGTACTGACACAGCTGAATCTGAAGGTCAAGGCAGGCGAAAGCATCGCGCTCGTTGGTCCTTCGGGCGGAGGTAAAACTACCCTTTGCTCCTTGATTCCAAGATTTTACGACGTCTCCGCGGGCTCGATTCTCGTAGATGGCAACGACATCAAGTCCGTTACCATCCATTCATTGCGTCAGAATATCGGTGTGGTTGCGCAGGACGTTTACCTTTTTTCGGGCAGCGTTCGCGAAAACATCGCCTATGGAAAGACCGACGCAACCGACAAGGAAATTGAGGAAGCCGCACGCTTAGCCGGCGCGCACGACTTCATCACCTCTCTTCCCGAGGGCTACGACACCTACGTAGGCGAACGTGGCGTCAAGCTGTCAGGAGGACAGAAGCAGCGTATCTCCATCGCCCGTCTATTCCTCAAGAATCCTCCCATTCTGATCCTTGACGAGGCGACCAGCGCCTTGGACAACGAAAGTGAAAAGCTTGTTCAGGAATCCCTTGAAAAGCTGGCACACGGGCGCACCACCTTTACCATTGCGCACCGTCTGACCACCATCAAAAACGCAGACCGCATCCTCGTTCTTACCGAAAACGGCATCGAGGAATCCGGAACGCATCAAGAGCTGATCGAAAAGGGCGGCATCTATAGCGAGCTTTATAAGCTGTATTCCGAATTATAAAAAGCACCAAAAGGGCAAGCTTTTCGAAAAGCTTGCCCTTTAATAATTACTGTTGGTGTTCAATTTTGATTGGTCGGGGAGATTGAAATGAATTGTTTCGCAAGTGAAATATGAATTGAATTTTGCTTTATATCCGGCACAATTCATCAATGCGGTCTTCATTTAAACCAAAATACAACCTCTCCGCCAAGGATTGCATAAGAGACCGAACCGCCTCCTACCTTCTTGAAAAACGCATCGTTATTCTTCTCAAACCAAGCTTTAAAATCGGAACCTGTATAGAGGAACACAGCCTTTCTCTCTCCATTGCTTTCTTCGCCGAGAAATCCTGCAAGTACCTCGCCTCCATCCTCCTCATTCAAGATATGGGCATCAGGGGAGATGTCATAATACCCTTCTCGGGTATGGTCGCAGTCAGGCAAAATGAAAAGCGGATTTGCCGTGTGATCGTCGTCGATCTCGCCAAGGCTCATATTAAAATAATAGCGAGAGATTACATCTTGGTCATCCCAGGTCACATCGGTATAGACACAAGTCACTTCATCCATCCAAACTAAATTCCATGCATGCGCTGCACCGTCCGAGACGCCGTTGATTGTCCATGCGCGAATACCCGCTTTCATCAGTAAGAGCTGATAAGCTGTAGCATAGCCGTTACAGACCGCCTTACCTTCAACCAACGCGCCATACGGCGTTTGATCATGTTCACCGATCTCATAATCCACCATCTCAGCTACTCTATCGTGCAGATAGAGAGCCTTATCATAAGCGCTTCCGTACGGTAGATCTGCTATGATTTTGTCCACCGCCGTATCAAGCTGTGCTCTCATTTTGGTAAGCGTTTCTCCTTCATAAGTGTACTCCAGCTTAAGAGAAGGGATCGTTCCCTCTTCGGTTTGATAATAATTTACGGTACCGCCCCACCAAAAGCACTCGGGGTAATCGCTGATAAACATCATCCTTGCCTTCTCAAAATCGGAAAACATAATCTGCCTGCTTTCGTCAAATATGATCTCCTCACCGGGCACTTCTTTCATCACAGAGGCAGCCAACAGACCGTAAATGTATACAGCATTGCCTGAAAGCGTGGATTTGCCATATCTATAATTATCCGACGCAACCCCCTCTGAATAAGGTATAGACGGGATCGTCTCTTCAATTCTCTCGCCGCAGACGGTACAATCAGTATGCCTTTTGCCCTCAAAGCCGTAATCTGCCTCCTTGTCAATAATCCATTCACCCTCGGTGTGTGCTATTTGCTCGGTTTCTCCGATCATCACGACCTCCCCGCAATCAGAACAGATAACGTGGAGAACACCGCTGCTTGTGCAGGTGGACGGAACGACATCCACCTCCCTTAAACGAAGGTGCTCGCATATAGTCTCGCTTTCTGAAGATAATTCCGCTTTTGTTTTATCTTCGAAAGACTTCGCCGCACTTTGAGTCTCTTCTTTGCTCGGCAGATCAATCGAATCAAAAAGAAAATCGCAGGAGCAAAGTGTAACAGTTAATATCAGCAATATTGACAATGATAAAATCTTTAAATACTTCATAATTCCTCCGCAAATTGCAATCCCAATATAATAAAATTATAGCATTATATTGCGGAGATGTCAAGATTATTTCTCCTCCAACTCCTCCAACTGCCGTCAAGCGGCAATAAAAAAGAGACGCTTCCTTGCGTCTCTTTATACATATGTAGCCCCACCGAGCCGTGTATCCGAAGAAATGGAACCCTGCCTATTCCAGGGCGGGGCTCTCTTGCTCGACTTTACTGCTCCCAACGTCTCTAACCTATCGGGACAAGTCAACCGAAATAGGTGTGAGGAGGTCTGCAAACCATCGCGCGGTCAAGCTCCTTTAATCAATTGTAGGTCTCAATCAAGCGGATATCACGCACTAAGCAGGATAAAAATCAAAATTAATCTTACCCGTGGCCGAAGCCACGGGTTAGTTTTTCAATTAAACGAATATTTAAGCTTAAATCTCGTGCTTCTTTTCAAAAACTTACGTTCTCATTGGCTTATACCCAAATATAACTGCTGATTTTCCGATAACCTTCAAAAATGAATTAAAAATCAAATTTCCATTGGCTTTTACCGTAAAAATGCATATTGTTGACGTTCTGCCAAAAATTCAAAAGCTTAATTTCTCATTGGCTTATACCTAAATCATTCTAAAAATTCCGATAACCTAAAAAGCAAATTCAAAAATCAGATTTCCATTGGCTTTTACCTTCTGAAATGCGGTTGGCGGATATTCTGTCAAATCATTTTGCGTAACTTAACTTCTCATTGGCTCGTACCATTTAACAAACGGGTTTATATTCTTCCAAAAGTATCTTCACGTCTACTCACGTCACGAACAAAAAACTCATTTTCTCATTGGCTTATACCTAATAAATACAGGTTGTTTGAAAGCTTACTGTTGCTTTGAAAACAAAATTCAATATTTCATTGGTCCGTACCCAAATTATTTAAGTTGTTTATAAACCTATAAAAATATTCAGTTTTAAAAATATTCAATTGTAGGATGACAAAAAATCTCAGATTTCCATTGGCGTATTGAATTACAAAATAAAGCTCGGTTTACTTACTCTTCATTTCGCCGCATAACGGGAATCAAGCGTCATAATCCTCTTCGCTGTCAAACATATCGTCGAAGAAATTAGCGACCTTATCAAATTCATCTTCATCGTCTACAGTGACGAACACTTCTTCGCCTTCTTCGTCCTCTATAAGCTTAAGCAGCACGTATTCGATTATTCCCTCGTTGTTTTCCTGCGCCCCTGCAGGTGTCATAGCGTAGTAAACAACTCCGTCGATCTCAGCATCTCCAATGACCTCAAAATCGATCTCCTTTCCGTCCTCGTCGGTCAAGGTGATGATATTGTCAAGCTCTGCCTCGTCTGCGGCGCCCTTATTATTTTTGATTTCGTCGTTCATCGGTCAGTACCTTCCTTTCCTCGGAATCTCCAAAATCTATGTAATGCTGTATGCGCGATTTGATTCCGAATCCTTCTTCACTTTTCAATTCTTTCTTTTTCTTGATTATATTTTATCATAAAGCTTGTGTTTTGTCAATGCCTTTTTGTGCATTTTTTACACAATTTTATAATTTTATAGAAATTGCACAATTGTGCTACGTCTCAGGAGCAAAGCTGAGCGCATCGGACAGGATAAAATTGCTTACAAACATTCCCTCGTCAGTAAAGCGACAGCCTTTATCATCCACCGTAACGAAACGGGGCGCGTATTTTGTAAACGCGGGAAATGCAGTTAAAAAATCCCTGCCATATTTGGCGTAAAAATCCGAAAAACCGACGCCGTCCGCAAGCCGCATACCAAGGAGCGCATATTCGTTCATCGCTTCGGTCTCACCGATCTCCTCTACCTCTATTATTATGCTCTTACCCTCAATATATGCATCAACGTCCCGTGAATGTGCAAAACGCACTCCGTCAAAATAGGAATGCGCCGCTACACCAAATCCAAGATAATCCACGCATTTCCAATATTTCAGATTGTGCCGCGATTCCCGCCTCTGCCTTGCAAAATTGCTGATCTCGTATTTGCGATAGCCGTATTTTGACAGGAGCTCGCCCATATCGGCGTACATATCGCTGACCGTATCCTCGTCGGGCAGATCGAGGCTGTCTCTTCTACGGTAGAAGTTAGTTCCCTCCTCCACCGTGAGCGAATAAGAGGAAATATGCTCGGGGGCAAGTCGGGCAAGCTTCTCTATTGATTCTTGAAAGCTTTCCCTCGTCTGCTTGGGTATCCCGTACATAAGATCGACGGAGATATTGTCAAAGCCTGCCTCCCGTGCTTCGTCAAAGGTCTTCTTGAAATCCGCAAAGCCATGGATCCTTCCCAGCGCACGCAATTCGCTGTCATGGACACTCTGCATACCGATGCTGAGTCGGTTTACGCCTGTTTTACGGATATCCGCAAGCTTGTTCAGATCTGCACTTTTGGGATTCGTTTCAACGGTAATTTCCGCATTTTCAGCGATCCCAAAGCGTTCTTTGACGGTGTCAAGAATCTCTTCAAACTGTTCCGGAGAAAGCAAAGTGGGGGTACCGCCTCCGAAATAAACGGTTTCAGCAATCGGGATTTCGCCGCTTTCGCCGATTTTATCGGCAAAAAGTCTGATCTCCTCACACAGCCTTGCAACGTAGCGCTCTTTTTTCGCTTCATCCGCGTGCAAAACCGAGCAAAAGTCGCAATAATGACATTTTGAAAGGCAAAACGGAACGTGGATATAAATACCCACGTTTTTCCGCATTGCTCTGTTGTAAGCGTTCGCCATATCAATCGTCGTCGCCAAGCTTGAGCACCGCCATAAATGCCTCGGGAGAGACCTGCACGCTTCCAAGCTGACGCATCTTCTTTTTACCCTCCTTCTGCTTCTCCAACAGCTTCTTTTTACGGGTAATATCACCACCGTAGCACTTGGCAAGGACGTCCTTACGCATAGCTTTAACGGTCTCACGGGCAATGACCTTAGAGCCGATCGCTGCCTGAATCGGAATCTCGAAGAGCTGTCTCGGGATATTCTCCTTCAGCTTTTCAGCCGTTCTTCTTGCTCTTGCGTACGCTTTTTCCTCATGGACGATAAAGGACAGCGCATCCACCTGCTCACCGTTAAGCAGGAAATCCAGCTTAACAAGCTTGGAGGGCTCATATCCCTTCAGCTCGTAGTCAAGAGACGCGTAACCGCGGGAACGGCTCTTCAACGCATCGAAAAAGTCGTATATGATCTCGTTAAGAGGCAGATCGTAATGAAGCTCTACTCTGGTACTGTCAAGATATTTCATATCATGGAAGATGCCACGGCGATCCTGACAAAGGTCCATAAGGCCTCCCACGAACTCTGTAGGGGTAATGATGCTTGCCTTTACAAGAGGCTCCTTCGCCACGTCGATAACGTCGGCGGAAGGAAAATTGGAGGGGTTATCGATCATCACAGTCTCGCCCGTACGCAGCTTGACCTCATAAATAACACCGGGGGCGGTAGTAATCAGATCAAGGTTGAATTCTCTCTCAAGTCTCTCCTCAATGATCTCCATATGGAGCAGGCCGAGAAAGCCGCAACGGAAGCCAAAGCCAAGAGCTGCCGAGGTCTCGGGCTCGAAGGTCAGCGCCGCGTCATTGAGCTGAAGCTTGTCGAGGGCATCGCGGAGATCTCCGTATTTTGCGCCGTCTGCAGGATAAATGCCCGCAAAAACCATAGGCTGTGCCGACTTAAAGCCGGGGAGCGCCTCATCTGCGGGATTCTCCGCAAGGGTAACGGTATCGCCGACTCGGGTATCGCCTACGCTCTTGATGGAGGCGGTAATATAACCAACCTCACCTGCCCGCAGGCAGTCACACTTACAAAGGCCGAATGCCTCCATAGTGCCAACCTCAACCACCTCGAACTCCTTGCCCGTGCTCATCAGGCGGATGGTATCCCCTGCTCTGAGGCAACCGTCAAACACTCTGACGTTTACAACAACGCCAAGATAGCTGTCGTAATAGGAGTCGAAGATCAGGCACTTCAAGGGCGCGTCCTCGTCGCCCTCGGGTGCGGGAATATCGCGGACGACCGCCTCAAGCACCTGCTCGATATTCAGTCCCGTTTTTGCGGAAACTGCAGGACAGCCCTCCGCAGGAATACCGATCTGATCCTCAATATCGGCGCGAGAGCGCTCGACATCTGCCGAGGGCAGATCGATCTTATTGACCACGGGAATGATCTCAAGCCCTGCATCCACCGCAAGATAAGCATTAGCAAGGGTCTGCGCCTCAATACCCTGTGTAGCGTCAACCACAAGGAGCGCTCCGTCGCAGGCATTCAGCGAGCGAGAGACCTCGTAGTTAAAGTCTACGTGACCGGGGGTGTCGATGAGGTTAAAAACGTACTGCTCACCGTCGGGCGCGGTATAGTCCAGCTTGACCGCTCTCGCCTTGATCGTGATACCTCTTTCACGCTCAAGGTCCATATTATCAAGTATTTGCTCCTCCATCTCGCGCTTGGAAACCGCCTGAGTGGATTCCAGGATTCTGTCTGCCAGGGTAGATTTACCGTGGTCGATATGCGCGATAATCGAGAAGTTTCTGATTTTTTTCATTCTGTCGGATTGTGACATCTGTTTGAAATTCTCCGTTCAATCGATTTACATTGTTATTCATTGTATATTTTATCACATTTCCCGCTTTTCTGCAATAGGGTTCTTGATTTTTTTACAATTATTTGCGAGGTATTTGGAAAGAATTAATTTGCAACACAGCGCACTATTTCGTACGATAGCTATTAAAAGTTTCGCAAGCTGTCGCACTTAACCGTTCAACAAATCAAAATCCGCTCCTCCCGATCTCAAAAAATTTCGACAGCATCTTCTCACCTTCTCGCCGATTCTACATAATATGATAGTGAGAACACCGTTCTCGCATTTTCACACATATAATTATTCAGGAGGTTTTATTATGAATAACAACTGTCTTTGTTCTCTCTTCGACAACAACTGGATCTGGATCCTGATCATCGCTCTGCTCGTAATCAGCTGCTGCTGCGGTTGATAAGGTAGATAAAGGGAGGGAAACCCGAATGGGTTTCCCTCCTTTTATGATCACTCCAGCTCCAAATAATCGCAGTTCAGGAAAGCATGTGCTGTCAGCATCGAATCGGTAGGAATGATCTTCTTCGCTCCGCATTTTACGCAGCGAACCTCTACTCCCTCCTCGGTGACCTCAACCTCATAGTCGGAATCCTCGCGCTCAAGCACATCGTCGGGCAGAGGCTCCCTTCCCTCGGGATAGCACTTGCAATAGATCTTTCCCTCCGCATCAAGGTCTCCTATGATATAGGTGATCACGTCAAGCACCTGGGGATCGGGCAGATCCTCCTCATCGCCGTGCAGGCTTTTGAAATCCTCGATGCCGTTTTCCTCCAGAATGTCCAGAAGCTCCAGCTCCGTGCGCGCAAGCTC
This sequence comes from Clostridia bacterium, assembly GCA_017462125.1. Next base: position 8,988 of record JAFTRQ010000159.1, read on the forward strand.
TGCCTTCACCTTATTCGCCTCACCCACAAAGCCGATATTGATATCGGAATAGGGACAGGGCAAGAGAAAAACGTCCTTTGAAAAGAACATCGAGCTGTTCACGTTAAAGGTGTGGGGCTTGGCGCAGAAGATGCAAGGCACGGTCATGCGCATCTGTCCTTCGTCTCTGCGGTAGACGATCTGCATCTCGCTTTTACCGCAGGTGCATTTCAGCTTCACCATATCGCCGGACAAGGTGAAAAGTCCCACAAGGCTGAGTACGCCCGCACCGCATTCGGGACAGCGGTATGCTACGGTTGTCTGTTTCTGATCAAGTACCATAAGAACTCCATTCCGCCGCTAAGCGGCGTAAAATAGTTATCGTTGAATTTTGCCGTGCAGGCAAAATTCGTGCGTGAAATAGTTAATTTACCTATTAGTGTGAGAAACCTTTCACGCGGAACTCCATTTGTAACGGCACGAATATGCGCCGTATTTGCTTCTCTATATAATATGCAACGTATATATTGATTGACATAGGGCTGTCACTTGCGCGGCAGCCCTGTTTTATATTCACTTATCAGTGATCGTGTCCGTCATCAGTAGTGGTAGCGGTAAATACGATTGTATTGATATCGCCGATCGCCTTTTCGTTGATCTTGAGAGGCTTAGCCTCAAGCTCTGCCTCGTACCAATTCTCGAACTGTTCGCTTACGGTGTAGGAGTATGCGTTTGCATACCATGTCTCTACGTTGTAGCTCTCGAAGAAGACAACTGCGTAGTAAGTCTTTTCCTCAACAACGACCTCGAAGATCTCGGAGAGAGTATTTGCCTCAAGCTTACCGGAATCCAACCACTCGTTCATAACCGCATAATTGGAGTTGAACATTCCGTCGCCCGTCTTTTCAACGCTGTTGTATTCAAACAGCTCTTCGTCGCTGTGCTCATGCTCCTCGTCGCCATGGATGGAGTTGTACTTCTCCTCTGCGATCTCAACGAACTTTTCCTTGGTCATCTCGCCCGCCTTGAACTGAGCAAGAACAGCCTCAAGAGCCTCCTTGTCGTTGGTTGCAAGGTATGCGAAATCCTTAGTGAGCGCGTGATCCAGATCGGATGCCTTGATCATATAGTAAACGGTTACGGTATAGGTATCGTGTGTGAAAACGATTGCGCTGTTCTCTGCCTCGGAGTCGGACTCGGATTCTGCCTCAGTGGTCTCCTCAACAGGCTCTGTGCTCTCCTCGGTAACCGTTTCGGTCTCTGTACCTGTCTCCTCGATAACCTTCACGTCATCGGGCTGTGCGCCTTCAACGAAGATCCAATCGCCAAGCTCGTTGCCTGTCTCGTAGGAGATGGAATCCTTCAGCTCTTCGATCTTGGACTCAAGCTCCTCTTCGGGAGAGAGGCTCTCGGTCTCGGACTCATCACTGCCCTCTGCCTCGGAAGCGCCGGTAGTTTCATCCTCATCTACGCCCTCGAACTCCTCAACGAACTGAACGAATTCAGCAGGAGTCTTAGCCTCGGCGATCTTATCGGCAGCAGCCTTTGCGGCAGCTACAGCTGCGTCGAACGCTGCATCGTTACTGAACGACTTGGAGGAGAGAGAGATCTCGTAAGAGAGATACTCTGCGGTGTAGAAGGTACCCTTGTTTTCTTCAACGTATGTGTGAAGAGCGCTGTCATCCTCGTCAAGAGCAGCCTCAAGCTCAGCCTGCTTATGCTCTGCGAAGTTGGAAGCAAGATAGATCAGCTCATAGCACTTACGGATATCGGACTTCTTAACGCCCTTGCCGTACCAATCGCTGTAGCTTGCGTTGCTTGCCTTGAGGGTCTCCTTGATGCTGTCAAGAACCTCGTCGATCTCCTTCTCATCCTCTTCTGTAAGAGTCAGACCTGCAGCCTTTGCAGCCTCTGCATAGGTAACGTACATCTCTACCTCGTCCATTACGGTGCTGAGGAAGTAGTCGTACCAAGAGCCGTCAAACTCACCGAGGAACATGGTCTCATAACCGGTTCCGTAGGTCTGTGTACGAAGGTCTCTCGACAGATCGAGGCTGTAGTAGCCAAGATAGCTGTAGTTGTTGTTGTAGAAGTTCATAATGCTGTCGTTGATGAAGAAGCTCATCATTGCAGCGTTTACCTCAACGGTCTCGCCGGAAACCGCATCGGTTGCGCGGATAAACACGCCGGACTCACCGAGAACGGTAAATACAAGGGAAGCCGCGATCAGCACCGCGAACACGATACACGCGATCGCAACACCCTTATCGGTCTTGCTCTTTTTGTTTTCATACTGCTGTCTCTCAAGATGCTTGTCAGAGTTGTTTACTCTGTCCTGCTCTCTCTGGAGACTGTTTCTTTTTCCTTTTCCCATTACAGGTTCCACCTTTTCAATGAATTTAGATTTAAATCGTCCGCCTATTGTCGGAGCATAACATTCTTTATTATAATATTACCAAGTGACGGTTTGTTGAATAGAATATGAACAAGTAGAAAACTTTTCTGCATTTTGTCAACAAATCCGCCATTTTTCGACCGCGCTTCAAAAATTCACACCGCAATCGCAGTCGGCAGACATCACACGTTCATAATCACGGGAATGATCATCGGCTTACGCTTGGTCTTTCCGTAGATAAATTTGCCAAGATCGTCCCTGACCTTGTTTTTGATCTGATACCAATCGTTGCGACCTCTTGAAGCCGTACAGGCAGCGATCGTATCCAGCACCACCTGCCGCATCTCCTCCATCAGATCCTCGCTCTCTCTGACGTAAACAAAGCCGCGGGAAACGATATCGGGACCCGAGAGCAGATATCCACCCTCCGTGCTGACGGTCGCCACTACCACGATCAGACCGTCCTGCGAGAGTAACAGCCTGTCGCGAAGCACGATATTGCCCACGTCGCCTACGCCGTAGCCATCCACAAGCACTCTGCCCGAGGGCACATTCTCGCCCTGTCTCGCTCCCTCTCCATCGATCACGATGGGAGTGCCGATATCCGAGATAAAGATATTTTTTGGATCGATTCCCATCGAGATCGCGAGATCGCGGTTGGCCGCCATATGCTTGTATTCACCGTGTACGGGCATATAGTACTTGGGCTTTGTCAGCGCGATCATCAGCTTGATCTCCTCCTGACAAGCATGTCCCGAAACGTGAACAGCCAAAGAGGCGTCGTGAATGACCTCAACACCCGCCTTGCATAGCTCGTTGATGATACGGCTGACAAGCTTCTCGTTGCCGGGGATCGCCGTAGAAGAAATGACGACGCAATCGTTCATACCGAGGGAGACCTCTCTGTGCTCGCCGAATGCCATTCGGTAAAGGGCGCTCATAGGCTCGCCTTGGCTTCCCGTGGTGACGATGGTCAGCTGCTCGGGATTATATTTTCTGATTTCGGAGATATCGATCAGCACACCCTTGGGAACGTGCATATATCCAAGCTCCACAGCCGCTCCCACGATATTCAGCATACTTCGTCCCGTCACGGCAACCTTTCTTCCGTGGCGCGCGGCAGAATCAATGATCTGCTGAACACGATGCACGTTTGAAGAAAAGGTAGCGATCACGATCCTTTTGTTCTTATGTGTGGAGAAAATATACTCAAGCGACGCGCCCACCTTTCTCTCGGAGGGGGTGTTGCCGGGACGCTCTGCATTGGTAGACTCGCACATCAGCATCAGAACGCCTTCCTTACCAAGCTCGCCAAGACGGGTAACGTCCATGATCTCACCGTCGATTGGGGTCAGATCAAGCTTGAAGTCACCCGAGTGGATCAGCGTACCGAGGGGCGTACCGATAGCCAACGCGCAAGCGTCTGCGATCGAGTGATTGACGTGAATGAATTCCGCCGTCATACCGCCAAGCCTGACCACGTCGCCCGCGGACACAGTCACCAACGAGGGAACGTTTTCAAGGCTGAACTCCTTAAGCTTGTTTCTCACGATCCCAAGAGTCAGCTTGGTTCCGTAGATGGGAGGATTGATCTCACGCAGAACGTAAGGGATCGCGCCTATGTGATCCTCGTGTCCGTGGGTCAGAAGGATACCTCGCACTCGGTTTGCGTTCTCCGCAAGATACGTCACGTCGGGGATCACCAGATCCACTCCCGGCATCTCGTCGTCGGGGAATGCCAAGCCGCAGTCGATGACTACGATATCGTCTCCGCACTCAATAGCGGTCATATTCTTACCGATCTCATTCAAGCCGCCCAAGGGAATGATGCGAATTCTTGCATCAGGGTCAGGCTTAACAGCCATTCCTCTCTTCCCCGCGCTGCTGTTCTTTTTTGCGGAGGTCTGCTTTTTCGCAGGCGTCTTTACCGATGCATCCTTTGCGGCGGAAGCCTTGGTGGGAGCGTGCTCGCGGTGGCTGTCGGACTTCTCTGCCGTCACCGGAGTGCTCTTTCTCTTTCCCTTTGTGCCATCGCCCTTTTCCTTCTTTGCCGTTTCTTGCACACGCTCGGTGAGCGCAAGCTTTGCGCCTTCGTCCTCTGTCTGAGGCTTTGCGGCACGGCGGTTGCTCTTTTTCTTCTGCAGAGCGGGCAGACGTGACTTGTCTATGTTCTTCTTGTCACCCGACGAGGAGCTCTTGTCGTTTTTACGGTTGGTGGCAGACCTTTTCAATTCATTATTTTCGTTTTTTGCCATACAAAATTCCTTTCTTTATTGATTGTACACGCGTCAACTGAAATTGCGATCCTTGATAAGCGCAAGAAAAGAGCCTGTTTTCGGGCAAAGCTGAAAGCCCTCCCCTCCGCGGAAGACGGAACGGGACGGCGCTCTGATATACCCTTGACAGTACGCAAGCCTCCCCCACACTTCGTTCCGTGGGGAAAGCGTAATATCTGCAACGCGGAGAAAACGTTGCCACAAGCCTTTTCATTGCACTACGGCTCTATATCACAAATGAGAGTCACTCTCATACAGTTCAAAACTCACGTGACCCACATCGGTCACGGATCAGATCTCGTATATTATACACCATAAAAACGATTTTGTCAACAGTTTCCTTTCGACAAGCGTCGGCACTTAAACGAACAGCATACTGCAAAGCCCCACAATAAAGCCTCCGAGCACGCTCCCGCAAAGAAAGGTCGCCAACGCAAGCATCCAAAGGCGCAGTCCTCCCCGTCGCGTTCGCCGTCTGCCCGTACAGCCCTCAATGATGCGATTCGCCTCGGTCACCATATCACGTTCTTCTCCCGAGCACTCTCTGCGGAGGACGAAATATGCCTCCTCAAACATACTGCTGTCCGAGGTCTTTACAACGATCATTCTTTTCTGCGCTCCCTTCAGCACCTTGCGCCTTCCTTTCCACGCCGTCCGCGTTTCCGTAATAGATTCCTGCCTATTATTCACCCACCCGAGGATACTTTAAACCCCTTATCAGAATCCCCGTCGGAATGTTCCGACAGCCTTCGTCCCGCTTCGACAAATTGCGACCCAATCTCTCCCAATACTTGTAAACATTGTATGAATTTCCATTATTTGGAATTGACAGGCGCGAATTTTGATGATAAAATGTAGACAAGGACAAAATCTGTCGGTCACAATCGAAAAATGACAAAGCAAACAATATAACAAAAGGAGAATCACTATGAAATCAATCGGACTCGTAAGAAAGATCGATAATCTGGGACGCATCGTGATCCCCAAGAGCGTAAGAGAGACCCTCGATATTCCGGATGACACCTCTTTGGAGATATTCATTGATCAGGACAAGATCATCCTGCAGAAGTATCAGCCCTCCTGCATCTTCTGTGACAACGTTGACAATATCGTTTTCTTCAACAAAAAGCGCGTCTGCGAATCCTGTCTTGAGAAGATCAAGAGCAGCTTTTGACATTCGGCAGCTTGAAAATATTCTTTTTACACAAATGCCTTTCCACACTCGGAAGGGCATTTTTTCATTGTATCGTATGCGTCTCGTCTTGTATTTCACATTAATTTTACAATATAATTATAAAAAAATACTTGCCGAGAATGAGGATTTGTGGTACAATAATTCTGTATGAAATTAAAGTTCAGAAAGGACCTTTACGATATGAAATCAACACAGCTTATTCAATCGTTGCAGAGCGGAGCGCTTGACGAAGCGCTGATCACGCTTTACGGCAAGGACAGCCTTGCCTCCGCCAAGGAAAGATATACGAAGGCGATCGCCGAATTCTGCGCACTTTACGGAGACAGCCGCGAGCTGAGCCTCTTCTCCGTTGCGGGCAGAAGCGAGCTTTCGGGCAACCATACCGACCATAACAAGGGATGCGTTGTGGCGGCTTCCATCAGCCTTGACATCATCGCCGTTGCTTCCGCTACGGATGACGGTATCGTTCGTGTCAAGAGCGAGGGCTTCCCCGAGGACATTGTCAACATCAGCGAATACACCGCCCCCGTCGAGGCAAAGTTCGGCAGCAGTGAGTCGATCATCGCAGGTATGTGCGCAGGACTCTCTGCAAACAGGCACAAGGTTGGCGGCTTCGTCGCCTACACCACCAGCAGCGTGCTGAAGGGCTCGGGACTTTCCTCCTCCGCCGCATTTGAGGATATGATCGGCACCATCGAAAGCCATCTCTACAACGGCGGTGCGGTGGACAACGTGGAGATCGCCAAGCTCTCTCAATGGGCGGAAAACCAATTTTTCGGCAAGCCCTGCGGCCTGATGGATCAGGTTGCCTGCGCTGTCGGCGGTATCGTAGCCATCGACTTTGCGGACACCAAGAACCCCGTTATCACCCCCATTGATTTCGATATTACGGGCAAGGGCTATAACCTCTGCATCGTTAACACTGGCGGCAACCACGCCGATCTGACCGACGATTACGCCTCGGTTCCCGCCGAGATGAAGGCTGTTGCCGCGTATTTTGGCAAGGAGGTTCTCCGCGAAACCGACGAGGCGGACGTGATCGCAAGCATTCCCGCGCTCCGTGAAAAGCTTGGAGACCGTGCCATTCTGCGTGCGCTTCACTTCTTTGCCGAGAACAAGCGCGTGGCAAATCAGAAGGCGGCTTTGGAATCGGGTGATCTCGACGCGTTCTTTGAGAACGTAAAGGCATCGGGACGCTCCTCCTTCTGCTACCTGCAGAACGTCTACACCAACAAGAACGTTGCCGAGCAGGGACTTTCCTTGGCACTCTGTCTGGCAGAGAAGCTCCTCGGTGACAAGAAGGCAGCTTGGAGAGTACACGGCGGCGGCTTTGCGGGAACGATTCAGGCGTTCGTACCTGTCGACGCGGTTTCCGAATTCAAGGCAGCAATGGACGCTTGCTTTGGCAAGGATGCCTGCATCGTGCTTGGTATCCGTCCCGTTGGCGCAGTCAAGATCGTTTGATCGACAGGCAATTGAGCAATGGGAAACAAAAAACAAGCAAACAAGCTGCCCGAGCCTCGCGGGGATAAGCGCGCGGTCTCACAGGCCACCAAGACCCGTCTGTATCTCCTGATCGCCAACACACTCCTTCTGCTCTTCATCTATTTCGGAGCAATGAGCGTAAACGTTACGGTGATTCCCGCAGGTGTTTTAGCTGACTATCCCATCCTTTTGGGGCAGATCGTTTATCTCGTGTATTGGGCAGCCTTCGGCATACTGCTGATCGCCTATCTTCTCTACAACCGTGCATTCCGATACAAGGGCATCACGGCGGAAATGCTCCCAGACAGCTGGTCGCGGGAAAAGCGGGAGGAGTTTATCGCCGACGTGCAGATGAGAGTCGAGCGCTCCCGATGGATGCTTTGGGTGATCATCCCGCTTCTGGTAACCGTAGCGGTAGACGCGATCTACCTGTTTACCTGGCCGATGATCCAAAATCTTCTCAATATCAAATAAAACGGGTAATCAAATGCAAAGCTGTAAAATATGCTGTCTCTACTCGGGATCAAAGGGCAACTGCACCTTTATCTCTGCGGGAGGCGCCAATATACTGATCGATGCAGGCAAGAGCTGTAAGGCACTTTGTGCCGCTCTTGCAGACATCGGTGTGGGAATCGACAGCATCGATGCGATCTTCGTCACGCATGAGCACAACGATCATATCTCGGCTCTGCGCACCCTTTCTCACAAGCGTCATATCCCCATACATATCCTCCTCAGTTCCGCCTCCGCGGCCTTCAGAGGGCTACAGGACGAGCGGCTATGCAATTGCCTCGTGCTTTATCGCGGGCAGAGCTTCGAAGCCGACGTCAAAGGGCTTCACGTCAAGGCGTTCCCTACCTCGCACGACAGCTGTGGCTCCGTAGGCTACCGTCTGACCTATCGTGGAGAGGACGGCGAGGAGATCAGCGTTGCCTGCTGTACAGACACAGGATACGTCACCGACGAGATGCGGGAGAATCTGACGGGCTGTCGCGCCGTTGTCCTCGAATCCAATCACGATCCCGAGATGCTGGCGGCGGGACCTTATCCCTACGAGCTGAAATGCCGCATCCGATCAAGGTGCGGTCACCTTTCCAATGCCGAATGCGCGTCTCTTGCAGGTCAACTTAGCGAAAGCGGAACCGAGCACGTTATGTTGGCGCACTTGAGCGAGGAGAACAACCTTCCCTCCCTTGCTTATAACGAGGTTTTTTCGGCAATCGCCCGCGAGGACTTTGACCTGAGGGTCGCAAAGCAGGATGAGGCGGTTTGGCTGATCGGTCAACAGTCTTCCACCAAAACGTAAAGGAATAGAAATATGGCAACGATCAAATTTATAACCGTCGGCACGCTGAAGGAGGAATACCTTCGTGAGGCCGTCAAGGAATACGAAAAAAGGCTTTCGGGCTTCTGCCACGTGGAGCAGGTCAACCTGAAGGAGGCAAAGCTGCCAAACGACCCCAGCGAGGGTGACATCAAGCGCGCCCTTGCCGAGGAATCACGGGCGATCCTTGCCGCTATGTCAGAACGCTCCTACAAGATCGCCATGTGCGTGGAGGGTAAGCAGTTTTCCTCCGAGGAGCTGGCGGCAAAGCTGGAATCGGCGTTCTCTGCGGCAAATGAGATCTGCTTTGTGATCGGCTCGTCTCACGGGCTTGACGATAGCGTAAAAAACGCCGCTGACCTGAAGCTTTCGGTCTCTAAAATGACCTTTCCCCACCAACTGATGCGCGTGCTTCTCTTGGAGGGCGTTTATCGGTGTATGAATATCATTAAGGGCACAAAATACCACAAATAAAAAAACGAGGATTGAAAAATCCTCGTTTTTTTACAGAGCTTATTTTGCATCCTCTGCTGCCTGCTTTGCCTTTTCATATTCTGCATCGGCTTCGACTCTGGCTGCATTGAAGTCTGCCATCACCTGCATATCAAGCTCCTCGTCCTTCTCCTCGGCTTCCTTCTCTGCCTGCTTTGCTGCCTTTTCGGCTTCCTTCGCCGCCTTTTTATCCTCGTCCTCCTTCTTCAGCTCGACCAGCTCACGGCAGATCACGTCAAGCTTATCAAGGGTTTCGGAAATCTGCGCGGTCAGCTCCTCGGGATCTGTGCCGTCGAGGCTCTTCAGCTTGGCATATGCAAGCCTGCCAAGATTGCGGAACTCGGTATCGCGATCCGCCTCCTTGTTGGCGATCTTTATTTTCAGCGCCGCGGTGTCGGTCAGCTCGCGGGTCTTATTGACGGTCTTGTCGGCAAAATCACCGATGCTCTTTCTGAAATCATCCCATTTTGACATACGCTCTTTTCCTTTCGCATCATAAATCTTACAAACACATTATATAAGATATCCGCGAAAATGTCAATAGATTATTTTTTAAAATATCTTCTGATTCGCGTAAATGCCTCTTCCACGTTTGCGTGGGTAGTGGCAAGGTTGACTCTCATATGGTGCTCAAGAGGGTTCACGTTCATATAGTCTGCGGTATCGTAAAGCACGCCGCGGTCACAGAACACCTTCCAATCGTTCACCATCACGTCGCGCAGCTGATTGGTGTACAGCCCCATCTCACTGACGTCCACCCACAAAAGGAAGGTTCCCTCGGGGCGACGCGCGTAAATCGGCAGACCCTCCAGCATCTCCAATGCAATATCAAAGTTTCCGCTGACGTAAGCCATCATTTCCTCATACCAATCTCTGGCATTGTTGTAAGCCGCCTTCTGCGCCGCCTGACAGACCGTAGACGGACGCTCACAGGTGTGCCCCCAAGTGTAAAACTGCTTTTTGAAGCGTTCGCGCAGCTCGGGATTGGGAATGATCGCGCTTCCAATGTGAAAGCCGCCCATATTGAAGGTCTTGGACGTGGAGAAAACCGCCACCGAGCGGTCGGCGAGCTCGGGCAGCTCCGTGGGCGAGATATGCTTGTATCCCTCCCAAATAATATCACGGTGAATCTCGTCGCAAACCACGTAAGCATTGTATTTGACGACGAGAGATGCGATCTGCTTCAGCTCGTCCATAGTCCAGACCCTTCCCGTCGGGTTGTTGGGCGCGCACATCATCAACACCTTCGCGCCTTGACGGAAGCAATCCTCAAGGTTTTCAAAGTCGATCTCATATCTGCCGTTTTCATATTTCAGATGATTGACAACAGGAATTCTGCCCTGCATCGCCGCCGTAGCGATAGAGGGCGTGTGCAAGGGGATCTGCACGATCACGCGGTCACCCGGCTCGGTCAGCATATACATTGCCGCTCTCGCCGAATAGAGCACGCCGGGAGTGGAAACGATATACTCCTTCGGCACGTTATATCCGCGGTAAGCAAGCCAATCGGTGACGGCCTTGTAGTCACTGCCCGCCATACCCGCATATCCGAACTCACCAAGCTCGGCGCATTCCTTCACCGCCTCGATGATCTCGGGCGCAAGCTTGAAATCCATATCGGCAACACCCATTCCGATGGCACCGATCTGAGAGGGCATACCCCACTTACCCGTATTCCTCCGATCCCTGATCTCGTCAAAATTATATTTCATGTCAAAATCCTCCGAATTATTGATAGATCCGTTTTTTACGCATCTGACATCATTATAACAAATGAATTTTGAAAAGTCTATAGAAATAATTACAATATTTTACCGAATTCTTGCAAATTATACTTTTTTTAACTGGCCTTCCGGCAAAATCGCGGTATCGTTTTACCGTTCCGCGGCATACTAACGGTAAAACAAACGGAGATTTTTTAGTATGAACATTGAAAACAACACCTATAAAAAATACGCCGACGCACACGCGCCGGCTTCTCCCATTCTGAAAAACAGTGTAATGGCATTTATCATCGGCGGATTGATCTGCACAACGGGGCAGGCATTGCTCCTGCTCTTCCGCGACGTCTTTGGCATCGCGCAAAAGGATGCGAGCACACTGGCATCGGTAACGCTTATCTTCGTCGCGGCCCTGCTCAGCGGTCTCGGGCTCTTTGAAAAGATCGCCAAAAGGGCAGGCGGAGGCACGTTGGTTCCAATCACAGGCTTCGCCAATTCCGTAGTATCACCCGCCATCGACTCCAAAAGCGAGGGCTTCATCCTCGGTGTGGGTGCAAAGATCTTCACCGTAGCAGGTCCCGTCCTGCTTTACGGCACTCTCGCGGGCGCTGTATGGGGTGTGATCTATTTTATCGCCAAGCAGTTTTCTTAACGCGAGCCTCGGATGACATCCTTCGCGGCTTGTAAAACAGCCTCGCTGTCCGAGGATACGAGAAACAGAACGTAATTGCCGAGGACGGTCACCTTAGCATCGGTTACAATCCTCCCGTAGTCGGGATCGGTAACGGTGATCCTGATAGCACCAAGCCTCGCGCCAAACAGCCTTGCAGTATCGCTTGCGGTGTCGTGATCGCGGCAAAGTATGACGGCAAGCTCACAGGGACGCTCCGAGACCGACAGATACAGCGCACAATCGAGCCACCCCTCCACCGCCCCATGCTCCCCGTAAAGCGCACGAAGCAAGGAGTCCGAAAGGTATTCCGACTCGCCCTCCGCGGCGGATAAGCTGTAAAATCTGCCTGCAGGCAGGGATGGCTCGGCATCTGCCATAGCTAATAATATCTCTCTGCAGGGGATCGGGGGCGTGCTTTTCCCACAGGATACCGCCGCAAGCAGGAGCATTAGTGCTAAAATCAACGTGATTATTCGCCTCATCATCGTGCCTCCTTTCAGCATAGCCTTAAATATTATGACTGAAATGTGTTTTTTATGTTATCTGCTCCAACTGTGACGAAAACATCGTATAAAAAGCATAAAATATTTTCAAACCCCTTGACACGGAGTCTGTCAAATGATATACTTTATCTAATATAAAAACAACCGAATATTAAGGATAGAGGCGCGATCCCTATCAGTAGCACGGCAAAAGGCAGGAAAATGCCCGTGTGAAAGGACGGATCGCCGAAGCAGAGCCGATTTTTCCATCGTCTTATGCTGGGGTGTACGGAAATACCGTACACACTGTCGCATTTCCGCGGAGAGCTATCGAAAATCAGCGCTTGCTTTTTTCGTGCGACTTTCCAAACCGTGCGTTTTTCTTTTTTCGGACGTTTCAAAAAAGAAAGGATCAAAGTATATGTCAAAAACACAAAAAATCATCCTTGCCGTCTCCGCCGTGGTCATTATCGCACTTCTGGTGGTAGCAGGCGTTACCGCGGGTGATGGAATTCACGGCACCTTCTGGTCGCTCTTCCCGCCCGTTGTCGCAATCGGCTTGGCTCTCATCACAAAATAGGTCTACAGCTCCCTCTTCATCGGTATTCTCACCGGTGCGCTCCTGCACAGCAACTTCTCCTTCACAGGCACGATGGACACACTGATCGGTGACGGTCTGATCTCTGCAGTTGAAGGCAACGCAGGTATCTTTATTTTCCTTATTGAGCTCGGCATCATCGTCGCTCTCGTCAACCGTGCAGGCGCGGCACAGGCATTCGGCCGTTGGGCAGAAAAGAATATCAAAACCAAGATCGGTGCGATCCTTGCAACCTTCGTGCTTGGTGTGCTGATCTTCATCGACGACTATTTCAACTGCCTCACCGTCGGCTCGGTTATGTCCCCTATTACCGACTCCAAGAAAATTTCTCGCGCGAAGCTTTCGTATCTGATCGACGCAACGGCGGCTCCCGTTTGTATGATCGCACCGATCTCCTCCTGGGCAGCGGCAGTCTCCTCCAGCATCCCCGAGGATATGGACATCGGCATGTCGGGTCTTGAGCTCTTCGTCCGCGCGATTCCCTTCAATTTCTATTCTCTGCTCACCTTCGTATTCATCATCGCCATCACGCTGATGGGCTTTGACTACGGCAAGATGGCAGAGTTCGAGATCAAGGCACAGAACGGCGACCTCGGCATCCTTGGCAAAAAGGACGAGGCTGAGGATGAAAATCTCCGCGGAAGTGTGCTCGACCTGATCATCCCCATCATCATTCTCATCGTTGTTTGCATCCTTGCCCTGATGTATGTCGGCGGTTTCTTTGATGCATCAAACGATTACTATATGGACTTTGTTGGTGCGTTCGGTGACACTGATGCAACGGTAGGTCTGCCTTGGGGCGGTCTTATCTCTCTGGTGCTGATCATTGTCTATCTGATCCTTCGCCGTCACGTTGACTTCAAGGGTGCGATGGAGGCGGTTCCCCAAGGCTTTATCGCTATGGTTCCCGCGATCCTCATTCTTACCTTCGCAAGCGGCCTGAAGAACACCACCAATCTGCTTGGCAGTGACGATTTCGTTAAGAGCATTATGGAGAACGCAAGCAGTCTCGCATCCCTGCTTCCCGCAGTGATCTTCTTAGTTGCATGCTTCATCTCCTTTGCAACCGGCACAAGCTGGGGCACCTTCGGAATCCTCATTCCCATCGTGCTCAGCGTATTCCCCGTTGGCGATCCCCTGCTCTTCATCGGTATCTCCGCGTGCCTTGCGGGCGCGGTCTGCGGTGACCATTGCTCCCCCATCTCCGATACCACCATTATGGCATCGGCAGGCGGACAGTGTAACCACGTTGACCACGTATCCACGCAGCTGCCCTATGCTATTACAGTTGCGACGATCTCCTTCATAATGTTCATTATTTCGGGCTTTGTGCAGAACGCATGGATCTGTCTGCCCATCGGCGTCGTGCTGACCGTCGGTACACTCTTTGTTATCAAGATGATCACAAAGAAAAAGGCTTAAGCTACATTACTTATAAAAAAACAAAAACCACGGGGTTGGCGTGATACTCTTAACGGAGTATCACGCCAACCC
>JAFTRQ010000160.1 GCA_017462125.1 Clostridia bacterium
CAACTTGACAAGGGTGGTCTTACCTGCACCGTTAACACCAACAAGGGCAAGGCTTTCTCCTGCCTGCAGGGTAAGGTTGATGCCCTTCAAAGTATAGTCCTCAGCGCCATCGTACTTGTACCAAACGTCACGCAGTTCGATGGTAACCGCTCCCGTAGGCAATTCGCATCCCTTACCGTAATTGAATTTGTTGGGATAATCATAGAACTCACGGTAATATGCAATCTTATCAGCTCTCTTGTTCAATTTTGCCACGTCTCTTACGATGCCGTGAAGAAATCCAGCAACGCTACCTACGATGCCAAAATAGAATACGAAATCACCGACTGACAGATTTCCCGCAAGAAGCATACCGATCAATACCACATATGCTACGCCGTCCTGTATCAAGGTCATAATACCTGCAAGGATCGACACCAAAAGGTCACAACGGCAATACTTTCTGCTCCACAATAAAAGATAACCTTGATAGTCGCACATCATATTATTAAGCCATTCTTCAAGCCCGTAAAGCTTAATATCCTTTGCAGCTTGAAAGTTTTGAGAAAGCTCAGAAAGGTAGGCTCTTTTTCTGCCGACCTTTTCCCATTTGTGCTTTGTCTTTTCATAATAAATGCTATTCCAACGTGTAGGAAAATAAGACAAAATCGATATGGCTATCACCACAGCGAACACGATGGGATTGATTAACGCAAGCAACGAAGCATAAGTAATGATACCCAAAAGGTGAATCAATGCATCGGAAATATCTTTCCAGATAAACTCCAACGCACAATTTCCGTGGCTTGCATCTCCCCAAGCGTAATTGCTTATTTTTTTATAGTCCTGTTTTTCGGTATTCTCAAAATCCGTTTTGTAGCCCTGCGTGTAACCCATTTCGGTTTGATAGACGCCAGTAGGATAATAACGTCTGGAATTACAGCGAGCATTTATAAAATTGCTCAAAACATTCAGGGTAAGTCTTGCCGTGATGAAAAAAACGACAATCCACGCAAGATCGGAAAAAGGCTTCCCCGCACCGATGCTATCGATAAGATATTTTGAAAAATAGGAGCCGACGAGCGGTGAGATCACCGCTACGGGTACCGAGGCGAAGATGAAAAAGACAAAGCTTTTATCAAGTCGCCACAGATTTTTGATCGCCCATACAAGACAGCCAAATTTTGAATACTTCGGCTTTTCTTTTGGAGCTTTTGTTTTAGAACTCATATTGACCTCCTCGTTACTTTGGATGTCTGCATTATATCATAAGAAAATTCAAAAAAGTGCAATCTGTTGTCAAACGTCGAAAATTTGATGCGGATTGCACTTTTACTGTATTTATTGAGGCAAAAGAACTTCGGTTGAAAAGGCTCCGTCCTCGCTTGCACGGGTCAGATATCCGCCGTACTTCTTTACAATGGCATCAACGCGGGCGAGACCAAATCCGTGTCCATCACCCTTTGTGGTCTTGAAGCTATGCTTTTTTGTTCCTTCCGCGGTATTCGTCAGCGAAAGATATAAATAGTTTCCTTTCATCTCCATGTAGATACGGATAAGCCGTTCTTCTTCGGGGAGAGATGAGCACGCTTCAATGGCATTATCAAGCAGATTTCCAATAACGATACAGAGATCAAGCTCCGATACCGTTAGTGACACGGGAATGCGTGCCTCTGCCTTTACTTTTATATTCTTCGCGGTAGCAATGGAGAGCTTACTGTTGAGTATGGCATCAGCCATTCTGTTTCCGGTCTTGATTACGGTTTCAACGTGAGTCAGATCATCGTCAAGCATATCAAGATAGCGGTCGATCTCCTCATATTCTCCGTTTTTCGCGTGAACCTTCATAGTTTGAATATGGCTTCTGTAATCGTGCCGCCAACCACGCATCTTATTATACATATTTTCCACTTCTGCATAGTGCTTTTTTAATATTTCACTTTCCGCAGCAGCAATTCTTTTTGCAATCAATTTATCAAACAGCATAATTCTTTTTCCTTACAGATATTTGATCAAGGCAGCGTGTACCTCATCGTACATTCCTCTGCTGATGGGAACAAGATCCCCGTTTAACATCGTAATATCGGTGCGACTGATCTTTTTTACATATTTCAATCCAACAATATAGGAGCGATGCACCTTGATAAAGGTCTCATCAAGCTGCTCCGCAAACTTCGCCAAGGAAATTCGGGAACGGTAAACGCCCGATGCAGTATGCACCGCAACGTGAACGTTTTCGGACTCCACGTAACAAATATCCGCAAGCGAAACTTTCACATCACCCTCGGGAGAAGTTAAAAGCACCGCTCTCTGTCGGTAATTAAGGTTGCTTACCGCACGGTCAAGGACAGGCAATAGCTTTCTTTCGTCCGCAGGTTTGATTAGATAATGGAGCGCAGATACATCAAAACCGTCGCTGAAATACTCATAATATCCCGTAATGAAAATGATCTGAACAGTGGAATTCTCCTTACGAACAGCTTTTGCCAACTCAACACCATTCATCCCGGGCATTTCTATGTCAAGAAGCAGGATATCAAAGTCTTTTTCCTCGGAGTAATCGAAAAGAAAAGACTTTGCCGATGAATAGGTCTTGAGCTCCGCTACGTGGCGATTCTTGCTCGCCCAAGCGGATACTACACCCAATAAATATTCAATTTGATTCTGCTCATCATCGCAGATAGCGATCTTTAGCTTCAACTGCAACCCTCCCTTTTCATAATTGATAATTTATTGTAACACACTTTATTACAATTTGCAATAGGAAAGTTTTATAGCGAGGCGATGGAACAACAGCAAAAAACATTGTAAATATAATATAAACATACCAATCTATTGACAATCCTCGCATTTTTGGTTATAATTATCTTATAAAAAGTAATGAAAGGAGAGCTTGATCAAATGACACTGCATTACCCCGAAAACGTGGTAAAAATTGCCGAAATACTTGCGAAAAACGGCTATAAGGCTTACGCTGTAGGCGGCTGTATGCGCGACACTCTGATGGGCAGAGTACCAAACGATTGGGACATGACCACAGACTGCTCTCCCGAAAAAATGCTTGAAATATTCGACAGAGAGGGTGTGCGCACCATCCCCACGGGGTTGAAGCACGGCACGGTCTCCGTATTGCTTGACGGTGAGATCTACGAATGCACAACCTTCCGTATCGACGGTAGCTACACCGATTCCCGTCACCCCGACAAGGTCACCTTTACGCAGGATATTACCGAGGATCTGCGCCGCCGCGACTTTACCGTCAACGCCATGGCAGGAGATCCGCTCTCGGGGTCCCTTGAGATAGTCGACGTATTCGGAGGACGAGAGGATATTGAAAACAGGATCATCCGCGCGGTTGGCGACCCCGAAAAGCGCTTTACCGAGGACGCTCTGCGCATTTTGCGCGCGATCCGTTTCGCCACGGTGCTTGACTTTGAGATCGACGGCGAAACCAAAGCTGCCGCCGTAAAGCTTGGGGGCCGTCTTGCCGACATTTCAGCCGAAAGAAAAAGCGTGGAGCTGCAAAAGATCCTGCTCTCCGACTATGCCGACCGCGGCATTGCACTTTTACTTGAAACCGATCTCGCAAAATACATTCACCCCGATATCAAGTCACCTAAGGTGACTTTGAGCGGTCTTCCGAAAAGGTTTTCTACCCGACTTGCGGCTCTTTTTGCAGCCGTCCCGAATCTTTCCTGCATGAAGCTTTCGGGAGAGCTTGTAAAACAGACCAAAGCGCTCTGCGACGATGTATTTTACCGCGAAACGGTTGCCAAGCTTAGCGAAGCGGATGCCTGCGCCCGCCTTATGCTGTCTAAATACGGCGAGATCGCCGAGGATGCCGCGCTTTTGAGAAATCACAGAGAATCAGCGCAAAGGATCGCAGAGGAAAGAGCAAAAAATCCCTGCGTTATACTGCGTGACCTTGCAGTAGGAGGCAACGACCTGCTCGCGGCGGGCATTGAGCCGAAAAAGCTTGGCAGTATTATGTCCTCCCTTCTGTTGTCGGTCATTGAAAACCCCTCACTCAATCAAAAAGAAACACTTGTAAAAATGGCGATTAAGCTTGCACAAGACGAAAGGATATAAAATGTACCTCTATAAAAAAACGATCAAACCAAAAAATACGGCAGGTAAAATAACAAGCCTGCTCTGTCTGCTCTGCGGCGCGGCTCTGTTTATTCTGGCAAGCGGAAATTATATTATGTTTCCTTCCATCGCACAGGTCGCAGGCGTGATACTGATCGGTATCGCGATCTACGTTGCCTCGGCATATCTGCTTCGGGAATATACCTTTTCGGTAACGCAGAGCGAAAAATTCGACAGCGAGGACGCAAGCTATGCCGAAAAATTTGACTTTATCATCACCGAGAAAAAGAACAATCGGGATATTAAGGTATGTCATTTCGGTATGAATGACGTCACCGGAGTGCGCGCGGTCGATCCCGAGAATAAAAAGCAGGTACAGGAAGAGCGCAAGGATATGAAGCGCTTCACCTATAATACCGAATATGCCGCCGCCCGCTATATCGAGCTGCAGGCCTCGCTTGACGACGAGCAATACTCGATTCTGGTCTCCTACGACGAGGATCTTCTCCGCGTATTGAACGGCTTTTTTGAATAAACCTCAATCTGTACGGGATGGCCGCTTAAGCCCTTTTCAGTTGAAATTCACTCGGATGTGACAGCGTCGCATCCGAGGTTTTTATGAATATTACTTTAAGATTGTGCTAATATTATGCAAATATCATAAGATTATCCATAGAAATCTTGTCTTTTTATGCTATAATAAAATTACAACCCCGAAAGGAAAACAGCGTGAAGGTTACTTCCCACTTATAGGTAATTCTACCGCAAGGCGATGCAGTGAGCTCCACTACTCGCCTGTGGCGTAATTCACGCGCGAATTTTGTCTTTTCGGCAAAATTCATCGATTATATTTGTGCCGCCGCGTAGGGGTTCCCCGAAGCGAACAAAGTGAGTTTTGGGGGTTCCCGTTGGCGGCGGAATGGAGGCTATTATATGAAAAAGTCTAAACTATCCTCAATTGCAATGATTCTTTCCTTCGCCATGCTCATTCCAACGCTTGCGTCCTGCGGCAATGGCGATAACGTGAAGGAATCCGACACTGAAGAAACCATCGTTCAAACCGAGAGTGAAACACAAACCGACGGTTTGGCAAGCGGCTCTGAAACGGTCGATACCACGGAAACCGAAAAAATCGAAATCGTGACCGAGGAGGACACTACCCCTATGTTGAACTGTGACAATGCGGAACTGATCGAATACGCCGAGCGCATCGCCAACGGCGTGAATTACTATTATCCCAATGCCAAGAGAGAAAGCGCTGTTTTGGTCAATAAGGAAATGTCGATGTCCTACTCCCTGACCGAGAACGGAAACAAAACGGTTTCTTATCTGAAAAATGCAGGCGGCGCATCTTACGTTGAAAATACGATGGATATTTTCGTCCGTATGAAATCGGGTGAGACCTATTATGCCTCAAATTCCGGCACGGATGCCAACTCCAATCTCTATCGCTTCGGATTTTATTATTATCAGGCGCGTTACGAGGGACAAAGCTTTATCAATGCCAATAACGTGTCCGCGGAGAAGGTCGTCAATCATCTGAAGACCTCTACCATGAACAATACCGAAAAAGTCTCCATCGAAAACAACGAGCTTGTCATTAAGCTGACCTCCACCAATGATCCCTTCGCCTGCTTTGGCGACGTCAGATGCTCTACGGAGGATTATAATATGCTGCAGGTCACAATGAAGGCGGACACCACCATCCGATCTGCGCAGATCTATATTATTGCAGGCTCAAAATCCGGCTTTAACAGCGAACAAAGCTACAAGTTCAACCTGATGGCAGACGGAAACTACCACACCTATCTGATCCCTCTGTTCCTGATCAACGATTATACCGGAAATATGAAGGGTCTTCGCTTTGACATCGACGGCAGCGCGGGATCCACTTATACCATCAAGGAGATGAAGCTTGTCAAGGCAGACGTTGAGGGCGTTCCCGCCAACATCAGCATTGCGCGTACCTTTAACGTTTACTCCGACAAGATGCATCACGTGCTGCAGGTCAGCGCGACCAAGCAGCAGAATGACATTGCCGAGATCGGTATGTTGACCGAAATTCCTGCATCAACGGTTGAAAAGCTGATCGTCAAGGACAAGAACGGCTTGCACGAGGATCTTGACGGCATCGATTGGGCAAGCGCCGAATATATTGCCTTTGACATCAAAAAGGCGGGTATTTTCGGATACATCCTTCCCGCCGACAACAACAGCGGCAGTATCAAGGTCACTCTGAGCGAGGGAGTTTACTGCATCGAGCAGACGAAATCCCCCAAGGACGGCACGATCCTCCCCTCCGAGAAGGGAACGAATAACGCAAACGACTTCTATATGGGTCAGCGTATCTACACAGACCCCACGCATACCTTTGAAAGATTCCTTGCGGAAGCCGAAGAGGAAAGACATCCCTTGACCGACAAGAATTTCGTGATCGACACGAAAAATTCCGCACAGGCAAGCTTTGGCGGCTACGACGCTCTGCGCGGCATCTACGTTCTCAACTATCAGGGAATCGGCGGCGGCAACAACAAGTATCCCAACGTGAAATTTGAGGTCACGGGAGATAAGAGCGACCGCAAGATCTACGTGATGGCATATTCCCCCGTAGGTACCGTTGAGGGTGCGGCCGTGCTTGATGATAAGAGCATGGTGCTCCCCATCCCGATCGAGATCGGTAAAAACTTCAGCGAGGCGGCAGGTGAGCGAAACCTTTACAACATCGACGACCCTGTTTACAGCGAAGCGATCATTCCTCTTGTTGTCAACGCAGAGGAGACCTACGGCTACAATATCTTGAACTTCTATCAGTATTGGGGCAGATTCCCTCTGAAGCAGATCTCCTGGATCCAATTCTGGTCTCCCTATTATCATCTGTCCACGGCTCTGACCGAGACAAACTGCATCTGTCCCTACTACACCACAAGAAACTCCAGAAACATCAACACACTTCCCGACTTCCGCTCTATGAGTGCTCCGCCCTTCAGCGGTCAGCAGAAAAACAGCGGTGGCTCACACTATTTCCTGCAATACACCGAGGCGGAGGGCAATCATTACACCTCCGAAAGCACGTATAACACAATAGGCTCCTTCGGTATGACCTACGCAGACGTTACCATGGGCTATCTTTCCGATGACGGCAAGATCAAGATCACATACAACCACATGGAAATGCCGCAGACCGATGAAAACAGAACCTATTATGAAATGACCTACGAGATCCTTGAGGATATCTCCTTCAAGGACTTTGGCAAGGACTTCTCCTTCTATTCGGTTCGCTCAAACGACCCCACGGGCGTTTACACGCTGGTCGGCTATCTTGGCGAGGGCGATCAGTTCAAGGTGACCGATGCCAAGAAGGCAGGCGATAACGCCGCGTATTACACGCTTGGCAAAACTGCTCCCTATTTCTCTTATATGAAGATGACCGAGGATCGCGGTAACAAATCGGGATATATCAATCTCGCATTCTTGGTTGCCGATTCCGAGTTCATTATCGGCGGCGAAAAGGTTGATCCCAGCTTCCTTTTGACCGACCACGGCGGCCTGCTCTCGATCTCTCTCGATCTTGATGAGGTCACCTTGAAGGCAGGCGATAAGTTCACCATCAACTGCATCCTTCTCCCTTGGGGCTCGCAGGAAACTGTTTACGACGGCTCCAACGGAAAAGCACCCGACCAAAACGTTCGTGACGTGAGAGAAAACACCATTCTTGATCCTCACAAGGCAACGGCGAATAAGGATTGCGAGGTCATCGAAACAGTTTACGTTCCGATGCTGAGAACCACTAACGGCAAGAGCGCGGAATTCACCCTTTCGGGCGGTCACAACAACGTGGCTGTCAGAATCTACGGCTTCAATATGCTGACCGTACCTCAGATCTATGAATACGTCAACGGTCAATGGGTAGAATACGAGGTCAGCTCCGCGAAAAAGCCCGACAGCGCAGGAAACAGACACGAATTCGACGGTTATTCGGTATTCTACGACGGAGACGGAACCTTCTCCTATTCCTTCATCGCAACGATGGATAACGGCGCCGAGAGAAAGTTCAAGATCGTTGCCGACACTCCCTTTGAGGGTTGGAAGGGTATTTCCGCAGATCCCGAGGACAAGGATCCCATCGACATCCTCGTCGATCACAACGAGCTGTACACCGCCGCGCAGTCCGCTACCAACTTCGGCAAGATCGAGCACTTTGAGGAGGACGGCTTCGTTCGCTTCTACACCAACGCAACCGGCGAATCCTACTTCAAGGTCTTTGGAAGCAATATTGAAACAGGTCATTATCTTGTTCTCAAATACCGTATGCCCAAAAACAACCCCTCCAAGGTAAACACCTTTGAATTTTACACCTCCACCACCGAGCAGGGCGCGGCGGGAAGCAATTCCTTCTGGTCATCGGGCACGCTGGTAACCGACGGTGAATGGCACGTGCTTGTAATCAACCTTGCGCTTCGCAACAATGCCTCCTTCTCCGCTTCCTCTGACGGTAAATATTACGCGAAATTCCTTCGTCTCGACCTCTTCAATCAGAAGCTGAACGAGGGCACGTACATCGATCTCGAATACGTGGGAATGAGCAACAGCCTTGACGAGATCAAGGAGATCAATGCCGATATGCAGGTGATCCAGCTTTCGGAGGAAAAGTCCTCCTATAAGGAGATCAGCGTCTCTGGCGAGGATCTGACGGTCGAATATATCAAGGACGGATGCGGATACACCTATTCCGAAAAGGCATACGTTTGCTGTATCGATGCTGTCAACAGCGTTTCGGGAGCTTACGCGATCTCTTCTGTCGGTATTAACAGTATTACGTACGGTAACGTGATAACGTCGACAGCATTGAGCTTCGGCGGTTGGGCAGTGGTTGAAGGCGGAGTAGATAAATATCTCTGGTCTGCCGACGGCGGCGCAACCTGGCACGAGGTTACCTCAGCAACGCTCAAGAGCTGCAGTGACGCAATGGTTAACAAGGCAAACGAAAAGATCGGCGGCGCATTCAGCTTCTCTGCCGCAGATAAAACCAACGGCGGATTCCAAGGACTTGGTATCAAGATCGATCTGAGTGCGTACAAGGGTCAGTCGGTCAACGTGATCCTTGCGGCTGTCCCCGCGGGAGAAACCGATAAGCTCTGTATCCTCTCTTACGTAACCGACGTAACGGTACAATAATTTTATAATAAAACTTCCCGTAACTTTCGTTACGGGAAGTTTTTTATCTACGTTTATTGGGATTTATTTCTGCATCAAAGCGAGCGCAAAAATCCTTCAAGTCTCTTTGCCATCAGCGCGTGACCCGCATCGTTGGGATGAAGACCGTCGGGACAGTATTTCTGCTTGATCACAGGCACACGGGGCTGAATACCGCTGACCGACCACATATCAAGCACGGGCAACGAATAATATTCGGCAACCTCCTTGATGATCTTCACGTAAGTGGAAAGGGGCGCAACCTCCTCTGCCTTAAAGCCGTCACCGCGCAGATTATCCTCATTGCATCTGTGCAGAGGGGTCATAATCACGATGGTTGCTTCGGGGTATTTGTTGATCAGATCGGTAAAGAGCACGTGACAAGCGCCGTAAAAGGTGGTATTTTCACGGTCTGCGAAGCATCCTAAGGGAGCATCACCGTGACCGAAATCGTTTGTTCCGCCGAAAACGACCACCATATCCGCGTCGGGATCCATTTCCTTTGCTCTCATAATGAAATCAAGGTCATGACGGGGATTTGCGGAGGGATTCGTCTGCTTTGCAAATCTCGTTCCGCCGATGCCGTATCCGCGCACGGTAGCGCCGGTATTTCTGCCTAAAATATTCCAAAAGGTGTTATCCTTGGTTGTGGTTCCGTGACCCTCGGTAATGCTGTCGCCGAGGAAGTTTATTTTTAATCCTTTGAGCTCCATTTTTCTGCATCCTTTCAAAAGAAAAGTATTTTATGAGACAATTATAGCATCAAAAGAAGAAAAAGTAAAGAACTTTTTCTTTTTTATATCTTTAATTATTAGATATATCACATTAAACAATTGATAAATTGCGATTTATAGGTGTCTTTATGTTCATTTCTTGCCCACGTCGGCAAGAAACGAACCAAAGAAACGCCGCATAAGGGGGGAGAGGGTCTGACGAGTAAAAAAGCAGACAAGCGTATTTTTACTCGTTACGACATCCTCTCCACCCTTATGAATCCCCCTCACCTGTCGGCATTCGCCGACACCGAGAGCTTGTAACACTCTCACAGGTAATTCCTTTTGCCACCGCACAAATCGCAGCCGTGATCTTAATAAAACCGTTTGCCTTATCGGCGAAGCCGATCTTTCCCGAAGGGAAAGCCTCTTTAATTTTTAAAATAAACTCAAAGTAGTAAGTTAATCGTCCCGCCTACCAACAGGCAGGTGAGGGGGTTCCTTAAGGGGAGAGGATCGGCGAAAAATTCGGTAATTAGTCAATAATCCAAATTTCCTATTTTGCCGAATTTTGGAGCCACCTCTCCTCCCTTAAGCGGCGCTCTTTGGTTACTTTCTCCGCTGTTGGAGAAAGTAACATAAAATAAACCTATAAATCAAAATTTAAAAACATCAACTAAACTCAACGACAGAGCAAAAATTTACTTCTCTTTTTTATATAGATTACCAACGCTGTTATAAACTCACCCACCATAATCAATATCAAGCCTACGCAGATAGCCGAATGAATCGCCTCACTCTGCGCAAAATCATACACCGTATAGACCGTAACAGGCAATCTGTCCTTGTTTACGGTTGACCATTCTGTGAGCAAGACCTCACCGTTGCGGTGGTAATAGGTATAAAGCAAATTATAATTATCCTTTGTTCCGTCTTCCTTCAGAGCGGGCACCTGACAATAAATGCCCTCCTCCTGCTCTCCTTCCTCGTTTACGTACTCACCGTTCTCCAAAACGGTATAATTCTCCTCGTAAACAATAACACCGTTATCGTAATAGCTGACTTGGGGCTTATAGGTCTCAATATATTCCTTAAAATCCTCAAAATTATCAAAGGTTTTTCCGCTTGTAAAGGCAGTTCTTCTATCCACCATTTCCTGCATTGCAACAAAAGCAATTATCGGCACAAGCAAGGAACAGATAAAGGAGAGCACGCATCTGCGCGCCAATTTACCGATCCTTTTGCGGCGGGCATATTCATATTCGTTTTCTGAAATGCCATATTTTTCAAGCATACGGGGCAGGATGGCAAATTTGCCGATCTCGTGCATAATGCCGCCAATAGTAAAAGCAAGGAGCGGCGTCATGATAATAAAGCTATTAATAGGCAATCCCACAAAGGAGCTTCCGCTATGTAACCACACCAAGCCAATCAAAACGATGGGTATCATCACGATAAATGCGGCAAACAATACCTTATAGGTATAGGTCAGCACGTCGACTTTATATTGCCTGATCAGCTCTGTGTCATATTCGTCCTCATTAGTGGGCAACGCATTTCCCGTAAAAACAAAGGAGCATATCACCGCCGCGACAATAAAGGTCATACCGAACAGGAAGCCAAGCGCCGCTCGGTAAAATCCGAAATTGCAGATCATCGCAACCAGCAAGCCCGCCGCTTCAAGTCCGATAGGGATGAACATAAAGCTTTTAAATTTACGTTTGCTGTTTGCCAGCAGCATTTTTTGACGGTGGTTGCTTTCTTCCTTTTTATATTCGGTCTGTTCTGTGTTTTCTGAAGCTTCCGTTGCAGATCTTCTCTGCCCTCTCAAAAGCTCGTCGACGGTAATATCGAACAGATCCGCAATCAAAGGCAGAAGTGTCAGATCGGGTGCGCTTTCGTCTCTTTCCCAACGGCTGACCGCCTTATCCGACACGTTCAGCTTTTCGGCAAGATCCTTCTGCGTCATTCCCGCCGCGCGGCGAAGGGCACTGATCAGACTGCCAAGTGTTTTTTTCTCCATACTAATAAAAAATCCTTTCGAAAATGAATTGCAAACCGGCCTGCTGTGCTTATTCTCGCATATTTGACCCGAAAATGCAACCCCAAATACCGTAATTTACTCTCATTTACCGAGAATTTCGGTAAAATTGATGAAAAATAAGGAGGAAAACCTTTTTGAAAGATTTTCCTCCTTGACAAACAAACGAATTTTAATAGGTCGGTGAATCGAGATACCAATTCCCGTTTTCGTAAACAAAGGAAAGATAAACCGTCCTTCTCGTAGGATCAGATAAGGTATAGCTCTCTATACTGACGTTTATATAATCCTGTGTGGAGGGATCAATGATCCTCATAGTGGAATAGTCGTAGATCCGCTCGGAAAGCTGAAAATCCGTAGCGTTTGTATTCTGATACAGCCAGCTTCCGTCGTCATAGAAACGAATGTATGCGGTTGAATCTCCGATCATAATTCCGTCAAACGCGCTTTCATAAAGCTCGGACAGATAATCCTCGGAAAACACAAGCTCAGCCTCCGCCTTGATCTCGTCGGGTGAAAAATACGAGGATTGATCCATCACGCGGTCATATCCCGATAAGGTATCCGACAAATAGACAAGCTTACGTTCGGAAAGCAGATCTCCTCTTCTGTAAACGGGAAGTCCGCTTCCGAAAAACAGCACGTTCAATTCCTTGGATTCTTCAATGAGATACACGAATCTTTCCTTTAAGCCATCCAGCTCGGGCGCTTTTCCCGAACAGGATACCGCGCTCATTACCGTCAGAGCCGCAAGCAAAAGCGTCAGAATACGCAAAGCTACCTGCTTTTTCATTTTTGGACCTCCCCTTTCAAATTATTCCTCGGTTTCCTCGTTTACTTCTTCTAAAACGTCTGCAACAGCCTCGGCAGATTCAGCATTTTCAACAGCCTCTGCAGATTCGATGATCTCCTCTTCCTTTTCCTCTTCCTTTGCGGTCTTGGTCACGTTCACGATCTTCTGACCCTTTTCAAGTCTCATCACGATAACGCCCGACGCGGTTCTGGAATATACGGAAACGTCGCTGGAGGGTGTTCTGATAATAATGCCCTCATTGGTGATCATCATGATATCATCTTCATCGTCAACAGAAATGATACCCGCAAGCAGACCTGTCTTTTCTGTGAGATTATGACAGATAACACCTCCGCCTCCGCGGTTCTTCATCAATCTGAAGTCATCAAATTCGGTTCTCTTACCGAAGCCGTTTTCCGTAATGGTCAACAGCTTCTTGCCCTTTTCAACGTTTACGACACCGACAACGAAATCATCGCCCTTCAGCTTGATTCCGCGAACGCCGCGGGCACTTCTTCCCATAGGACGGACCTCGCTCTCGTCAAATCTGACGGCATTACCGTTCTTGGTTGCAAGTACGAGCTGATTTTCACCGTTGGTTCTGGTAACGAAGAGAAGCTCGTCTCCCTCATCAAGGTTAATGGCGATCTTACCGCCCTTACGCTGATATTCGTATTCGGAAAGCAGAGTCTTTTTAATGACACCCTGTTTGGTTACCATCGTCAGATATTCTCCCTCGGAGAATTCGTTTACGCTGATAAGCGCGGTGATCTTTTCACCGTTTGCAAGCTCAAGCAGATTGACGATATTGGATCCCTTGGCGGTTCTGGACGCCTCAGGGATCTGGAAAGCGCGAAGCGCCTGTACACGTCCTGTATTTGTGAAGAACAGAAGTGTGGAATGGCTGAATACTGCCTCAATTCTCTCGATAAAGTCCTCATCACGGGTGGTCATCGCCGTAATACCCTTACCGCCTCTGTGCTGTGCCGCATAGGTATCGGAGGGCAGACGCTTGATATATCCCGCCTGTGTCATCGTGATAACACAGTTATGCTTTTCGATCATATCCTCAAGGTCGATATCGTCGATGGCCTGCTCGATTCTCGTGCGGCGCTCGTCGGCATATTTTTTCTTGATCTCAAGCATTTCTTCCTTGATGATCTCTCTGATTTTGTTATCATCCGCAAGAATACCTTCAAGCTCACAGATCAGCGCGTGGAGTCTTTCCAGCTCCTCCTCGATCTTCTGTCTTTCCATACCGGTCAGACGTCCAAGAGTCATCTCAACGATCGCCTGTGCCTGGATATCGGTAAGACCGAATCTTTCCATCAAGGTCACCTTGGATTCGGAAATAGACGCAGACGTTTTCATGATCTCAACGATCTCGTCGATATTATCAAGAGCGATCTTATATCCCTCGAAGATATGGGCTCTTGCCTTTGCCTTTTCAAGGTCAAATTCGGTTCTGCGACGGATAACAGACTCCTGATGCTCGATATAATAGTCAAGGATCTGCGCAAGATTCAATACCTTAGGCTCCTGACCGACGACAGCCAGGAAGTTTGCAGAGCAGGTATCCTGCATCTGCGTATACTTATAGAGCTGATTGAGGATGACCTGACCGTTGGCATCCTTCTTATATTCGATCACGATACGCATACCGTCTCTGCCCGATTCGTCGCGCATATCGCTGATTCCTTCAATTCTCTTATCCTTTACCAGATTTGCAATAGACTCACAAAGCATAGACTTATTGACCATGTAAGGAATCTCTGTAACAATGATCTGTCTGTGCTCCTCATCAACGTCTGCCTTTGCGCGGACGCTGATCCTTCCCTTTCCTGTAGTATAAGCATCTATGATTCCGGAGGTGCCGTGGATCGTGCCATAGGTCGGGAAATCGGGACCCTTAATAAACTGCATAAGATCACCGATCGAGCATTCGGGATTTTCCATACGGTAGATAGTACCGTCAATGACCTCTCCGAGGTTATGGGGAGGCACGTTTGTAGCCATACCAACCGCAATACCCACGCTTCCGTTTACCAAAAAGTTAGGAAAACGGGAAGGCAGAACGCTTGGCTCACGCAGCTTATTATCAAAGTTAGGAAGAAATTCAACGACCTCTTTTTCAAGATCGCGGGTCATTTCGTCGGCAATTTTATCAAGTCTCGCCTCTGTATAACGGTAAGCAGCAGGGGGGTCTCCGTCCACAGAACCGAAGTTACCCTGTCCTTCGATTAAGGGGTAACGAAGTGAAAAGGGCTGAGCCAATCTTACCATTGTTCCGTATACGGAGCTGTCACCGTGAGGATGGTAACGACCGAGTACGTTACCGACGGTGGTTGCCGACTTACGGAAGGGCTTATCGTGAGTTAAGTGATCCTCATACATCGCGTAGATAACGCGGCGCTGTCCGGGCTTCATACCGTCTCTTACGTCGGGAAGAGCTCTCGACATAATAACCGACATTGAATACTCGATAAAGGACTTTTTAACTTCCCTTTCCATATTGATATCAACGATCTTCTGATTTTCAAATAAGTAAATATCGTTGTCGTGTTTATTCTTATTCGTTGCCATTGAATAATTCCTTTCTGTTCATTCAAAGATAACTTTCCGTTCTGAATCTATATAAATTTATAATTTTCGCTTTTTTCCTTTTTCTCTTTTCATCACGATCGAGCGTATTCCAAGCACCGCACCGTAAGCGGGGATAACACATATAAAATACGCAAGAAATTCGGGAAGGAGCAATTGCGTGATGATCTTCCAAAGATGAAAATCCTCGGAATACAGTCCGTACAGAATAACCGTATAAACCTCTCTCATAAGACCTGCCACGGCAGCGTAGATCAGAAAGGACGGTAGATTCTCCGAAAGCAGCCAACCCACCAGCGCTCCGCAAAGGTAACCGCAAAGCATATACAGAAGAGGAGAAAATGAAATTCCCGCTCCCCCGAGGGCGTCGGTTATCACACCTGCAAACAATCCCGCAACAGCGCCTGCCTTATCTCCGCACAAAAATCCAATCGCACAGCTTACGGCAAACGTCAGCATCGGAACAGCTCCGAAAAATAAAAGACAAGTAGTCTGCAGCAGAGCAGACAGCGTGATCAGGATCGAAAAGCAGATAGCATATGCAATTATTTTTTTTATGCCGATCCCGTTTTCCTCTCCCTTTCGCCTCGCATTATATAATCCTGCCAATCAAAGCCTCCTGTCTGCCAAGGCTATTCCTCGACAACGATATCGTAATCGGTAATTATCATCACGTACTTTAAGGACGTAAGATCCGCCGAGATAGAGACCGTCGCAACCTTTTTACGCAGATATTCATTGGTCTCTACGGCAGTTACGTAACCGATCAGC
The DNA here is from genome assembly GCA_017462125.1 of Clostridia bacterium. The sequence continues at coordinate 16,181 of JAFTRQ010000160.1, forward strand.
AGATCTCTCGGATAAACGCTGCCCTTTCCGCTTGTATATACGAGATCTCCCACCTCAACGTCAGCCTCGGCGGAAAGATAGGTCAGCATACACGTTCCCGTGTTCTTAAGAGAAATATCTCCTTCAAGAATACCGACCTCGCCGCTTCTCGGAATATATGCACCCGCGGAGGAGGAAGCCTCTGTCAACGCTCTGACACGGCACCAGCTGTAACCGACCTCGCAAACCGAGCCAACAAGCCCCTCGGGTATGATCACAGGCATTCCCAGCTTTACACCGTCCCCGCTACCCTTATTTAAGGTGAACAAGGTCATATAATTCTCGCTTTCGCTTCCAATTACCATCGCTTCGGTCATTTTCAAGCTCGGATGTGTTTTTTTGATATCCAGATATGCTCTGAGTCTTTCATTTTCCGCCTTGATAGCCTCAGCCTCTGCAATCTGCATTTCAGCCTCCGCAAGAGAAGCCTTTAACGACTCATTCTCATCGTTCAGCTCCTCAACAGCTGTAAAATAGCTTGAAAATCCCTCAAATGATTCTTTGATTTTGATACCGACGTAGCGAAACGGCTCAGCAACGGCATTAACAGCGTTTTTTATTGGACTTGTTTGTCCCATAAGCGACAGCGTCGCCGTAAAAATGATAATAAAAACTGCGATCGACAAGGCGATGATGAAAAATTTATTTTTAAAAATTTTCATATATCAAAACCCTATTCACAAAGTTTTCAACACTCTTTTCAACACCCTGTGGAAAACTTTTTCTATGTTTAAAACCTTGATTATATCTGAATCGAAAACTCTGACCGCAAAATTTCGGATACAAAATTTTCTTTTCAGAGAAAAGATTATTTTTATTCTGCAGTTTTTTGAAAACCTTACTTTTTAATTGTGGAAAAGTCTGTTAATTTAATTAATCAACAGACTTTCCAACAGAAAAATCTGCATTTTTCGACTAAATTGTGGAAAACTCAAATCAAATATCAAGGTTTTCCGCAAGACGGGCATTCTGCTCGATAAAGATTCTTCTGGGCTCTACCTTATCACCCATCAGAAGCGAGAACATCTCGTCACAAGCGATAGCATCCTCAATGGTCACCTTCAAGATCGTTCTTGTAGCGGGGTCCATTGTGGTTTCCCAAAGCTGTTCGGGGTTCATCTCACCAAGACCCTTATAGCGGTCAGCTTCGATATTTGCCGTATTTCCACTGTCTCCGGCAAGCTCTGCGATATATTTATCTCTTTCTGCATCGGAGAATGCATATTTCACATTCGTCTGTTTTGCTCCTTTTCTGTAAACCTTAAAGAGCGGAGGCTGAGCAAGATACACATGACCGTCATCTATCAACTGACGCATATGTCTGAAGAAGAAGGTAAGCAAAAGGATTCTGATATGAGAACCGTCGACATCGGCATCGGCCATAATGATGATTTTGCCGTAACGAAGCTTTTCAATATCAAATTCTTCACCGATACCGCATCCAAGCGCCTGTATGATCGGAATCAAAGACAGATTACCGTAAACCTTGTCCGCTCTGGTTTTTTCAACGTTCAAAACCTTTCCTCGAAGAGGAAGAATCGCTTGGAACTTTGAGTTTCTTCCCTGTGTTGCAGATCCTCCCGCAGAGTCTCCCTCTACGAGATAAAGCTCTGTCAATTCTGCATTTCTTTCGTTACAGTCACGGAGCTTTCCGGGAAGTGAGCTACCTTCAAACAATCCTTTTCTTCTTGTTGCTTCTCTTGCCTTTCTTGCTGCCTCTCTTGCACGGGAAGCGGCAAGGGCCTTATCAAGGATCGCACGTCCCGTATTGGGATTTTCCTCAAGATAATCTGTGAGCTTTTGTGTAACCGTATTTTCAACAAGTGTTCTGATATCGGAGTTACCAAGCTTTGCTTTTGTCTGGCTTTCAAACTGCGCGTCCTCAAGCTTTACGGAAACGATCGCACAAAGACCTTCTCTGACGTCCTCACCCGAAAGATTCTTATCGCTGTCCTTCAGGACACCGATCTTTCTTCCGTACTCGTTCAATACTCTCGTAAGACCCGACTTAAAGCCTGTCTCATGAGTACCGCCCTCGATTGTATTCATATTGTTTGCAAAGGTCATCAAGCACTCGTTATAACCGTCGTTATACTGAAGAGCAACCTCGCAAACGCTGGAATTTTTCTCACCCTTCATGTAAATAACGTCGGGATGAACGGGCTCGTTATGTCTGGTCTCGGTCAGATACTCTACGAAGCTGGAGACACCGCCCTCAAACTGAAGCTCGTTTACAACAGGCTCGTTTCCTCTGTCATCGATAAGAACGATCTTGATACCCGCGTTAAGGAAGCTCTGCTCCCTCATACGGTTTAAAAGGGTATCGTATTCAAACACTGTTTCCTCAAAAATATCGGGGTCAGGCTTAAATGTGACCTTTACACCGTGAGGACGCTCGGGACAATCACCTTCACAGACGAATTTTCTCGCTACCTGGCCTCTTTCAAATCTCTCGGTATATCTCTTGCCCTCATAGCAGTCGTCAAGCTCTACCCACAGAGAAAGCGCGTTTACGACCGACGCACCTACACCGTGAAGACCGCCGGCGATCTTATATCCGCCACCGCCGAATTTTCCTCCTGCGTGAAGAATGGTATAAACGACCTCAGGTGTGGGGATACCCTCCTTCGGATGGATTCCCGCGGGAATTCCTCGTCCGTTATCCTCAACCGTTACGCTGTTATCATAATTGAGAGTAACAGTGATCTGATCGCAATATCCCGCAAGAGCCTCGTCTATGGAGTTATCTACGATCTCGTAGACAAGGTGATGAAGTCCGCGGATAGAGGTAGTACCGATATACATACCGGGTCTCTTTCTGACCGCTTCAAGTCCCTCAAGCACCTGTATTTCATTTTCGCCGTAATGCTGATCCGTGAGTTCTTCGGGCATTTTGATTTCTTCAGACATATTCATAATCTCCATTCCGCCACCGTGCGGTGGCACAAATTTGATTTTTTTGCGCGGGTTATCACGCCTTTATTCCTGCAAATTAAAGCTTCTTTGCTGATTTGCTTTATTTTCCGCTCTTCCTAAAAGAGCAGAGGTGGAGATCTGCGAAAAGCAGATCATATATTTTCCGTTTTCCTTATACAAAATAAAGGATTTCGGTATTTCATCCTTTGCGGACACAACTCTTTCTTCCTTTTCCGCATCGGACAGATATTTTCGTGTGATCGAGGACACCGTGGAATTATCCACGTCGAATATTCCGATAATGTCCTTTTCTCTGATAATCTTGTTATTTCCGGCGTGAAGATACATACTCAATCACCACTCCTTGAACGTTATTTCATTTCCGTGAAAACGCCTCCGCTGACAGATATCAGCTTGTCCGCATTGATATCTCTCTTTTCGCAGCAGGTCAAAATCACCTGCTTGCCGCGAAGATTTGAAAGAAGATATTCTCTTCTGCCGCTATCAAGCTCGCTGAGCACGTCGTCAAACAGAAATACCGGATAATCTCCTCCGCATTCGTCACGGATGATCTCGCCCTCCGCCAGCTTCAATGCCAGCGAAAGAGACCTTTGCTGCCCTTGGGAGGCAAAAATTCGCGCTCTGTTGCCGTTTATCGATATTTCCATATCATCCTTGTGAATTCCCCACAAAGTCGATCCCGCGCCAATTTCGCGGTCGTGGTGATCGGAATAGAGTCTATAATACGCTTCTCTGCACCGATTGGTATCAAAGCAATCGGATTCGGAAAGCTTTGAGGATGAGATATACTCGATCTCGGGAAGCTCTCTTTCTCCCGTCATTTCCTTAAAGCACGACGCAACGTAATGCTTCAGCTTTTCTATATATCTGACGCGGTATCCCGTAATCGTAGCCGCCTCAACGGCGAGCTGCTCGGAAAACAGGTCTATAGCAGAATCAAACTGAAATCTGTTTTCTTCCCCTACCTTGATCAGCGCGTTTCTCTCCTTCAGAATGACCTGATACCTTTGCAGAGATTTCATATAAAGGGGTCTAATCTGAGAGATCGCCACGTCAAGGAAATTACGGCGCAGAGCCGGCCCTTCCTTGATCACAGACAGGTGCTCGGGGCAAAACAAGACGACCTTGAAGCATCCGACCATATCCGACGTTCTCGCAACCTTGACCTTATTCTGCTCGACCCGCTTTAACCTTTTATCCGCAAACACACGCATCGAGATCTCCATATCCCGAAGATCGTCGGTATATTCGTTTCTGATAAAGCAATATTCTTTATCGAACATGATCAGATCTCTGTCGGTTCCCTGTCTGAAGCCCTTTCCGAGAGCTGTCATATAAATCGCCTCAAGCAGATTTGTTTTTCCCTGTGCGTTTTCTCCGATGAGTACGTTGGTCCCCTCACAAAAGCTCACGTCTGCCAAGGCTATATTTTTAAAATTTTCAACGTATATCCTTCGACAGAACATTTAAATATCCCTTCTGACCGAAAACTTTACGGATCAATCTCTCATTCTGACGGGAAGCAGCATAAAGAGCTCCTCGCCGCTCTCCTCATCACAGGGCTCGATATTGATTCCCATCAAAGGAGAAGACATCGAGATCTTGATCATATCGCTTCTGCAGGCTCTGATACTGTCGATAAGGAATCTGTTATTGAACGCGATAGAAATATCGTCACCGGAGTGCTCTACGTTCAGCTCGTCATAGATACTTCCCGCAGAGGAAACCGCGCTTACCTTAAAGAGGTCTGCGTTTACGTCGATCTTAACGTGAGCGCGCACGCTGCCCGCAATTCTCTCCTCTGTGATCAGAGAAGCCTTTTCAAGAGCAGCGATCAGCTCCTGCTTGGATGCCTTGATCTCGATCTTATGATTCTTGATAATGATTCTGTTATAGTCAACAAACTCTCCGACGATCAGTCTTGTGAAGAATATCAGATCCTCAAACACGATGACCATATTCTTATGGCTCATATAAACGGTGACGGAATCCTCTTCGTCATCGGAAAGGAGCTTTGTGATCTCATTGACCGATTTTACAGGCACGATAAACGAGAAGTCAACACCTCTTTCGGAGTTTTCAAGCTTTTTAAGCTCAGCCTCCTCAGAGCATACCGCAAGCTTAAAGCCATCGCAGGCAACCACGCTGATCTTACCCTCTTCGGTTCTGATATAACAACCGTTCAGCACGGGTCTGGGCTCGTTGATACCCATAGCGTAGGAAACCTTGGAAAGCATTTTTTTCAAGCCGCCCTGATTGACAACAAATCCCTTTTCAGACTGCAGATCGGGGATCTCGGGGAAATCCTCTGCCTTCAGCGCGATGGTTCTGTGCGAGGATTTGCCGCATTCAAAGAGTGCCGTCAGCTTGCTGTCAACGCTCAGAGTGATCTCATCACCGTCCATAACCTTCAGAGTCTGATTGAATTTTTGCGCGTTGATGATATAGGAGCCCTCTTCAAGCACCTCGGCGTTAACCGTGATCTTCATACCCTTTTCGAGGTCGAAGGCTGTCAGATTGCAGCTGTCAGCGCAGTTTGCCTCGATCAAAATGCCGTCAGCGGCGGTAATTGTGCTTTTTCCGGAAACAACACTCATAAGAGGAGCGATCTTATTCAGTATTTCCTGTCTGTTGAATGTAATTTTCATATAAATCTCCATTCCGCCGCTGTATTGCGGCGCTCAAAAATTTTTGATTTTAAATGATTCCGCCGTCTCTTATACGCGCGCACGCGCTATAGAACGACAGAATGAATGATTGAATGACTGAAAGAAAAGCAGTGGCAGTATTAAGCAGCTCTTCCTTGTGGAAAAGCCGTATGGAGCCTTTTGCGAAAAGGAAAATTTTTCAACATCTTTATGTCGAAATCCTTCCTTTTCGGGTTGGAAAAGTCGGGAAAATTCTCTGATTTATTTCTTTAAAACCGACCTTAAAACAGATTTTTTTGTTTTAATCGAAAAACCGAAAAAATACCAACTTTTTCAACATCGCAGCTTGCTTGTTGAAATGTGGAAAACCTCAAAATCTCTTTTGATATATTGAAGAAATCGGAGGTAAAAGGCTGTTGAAAAGATTTAATCCTTGATTTCCTTGATCAGATCCTTGATCTCGATCTCAAGCGCCGGCGAGGTCAGGAGCTTCTTCTCGATCATATCGATTGAGGATTTTACGGTGGAGTGATCTCTGTTGAACATTTTACCGATATTAGGTTGAGACATTTCCGTGATCGTTCTGATCAGATAGATCGCGATATGTCTCGCCTGTGCTACCTCGTACACACGGGATTTACCTGTCAGCTCCGCACGGCTGATATCGTATTTTTTCTCGATTGCCGCAAAGATCTTATCTATGGTAACGTTTACAGGCTCGGCGCCGCCCAAAAGCTCGGTCATACAGTTTTTGGCGACCTCCATCGTGATCTCGCTTCCTGACAGAAATTTGATCGCTACAAGCTTTTTTACAGCTCCCTCGATCTGTCTGATATGAGTACGCAGATTTTCGGCAAGGTAGGTAATAATCTCGTCGGAAACCGTGATTCCTGCCTGCGCGATCTTTGTCTTGAAGATCGCGATTCTCAATTCAAGATCCGGAGGCTGGATATCCGCGATAAGACCCCATTCGAATCTCGTTTTCAATCTGTCCTCAAGCGTTTTCATATCCTTAGGCGGACGGTCGGACGTGAGGATGATCTGTTTACCGTCCTCAAACAGCGTATTGAAGGTATGGAAAAATTCCTCCTGAGTGGAGTTCTTTCCCGCGATAAACTGAATATCGTCGATCAAAAGCACGTCGCAGGTTCTGTATTTATCTCTGAATTTATGCATAGATTGCGTTGCGATGCTTTCGATCATCTGATTGGTAAAATCCTCACCCTTTATGTAGATGATATTTGCCAGAGGATTCTTTGTTTTGATTTCGTTTGTGATCGCGTAAAGCAGGTGGGTTTTACCAAGTCCGCTGGGTCCGTAAATAAACAGGGGGTTATAGTCCTGCGCAGGTCTGTCGGCAACGGCGATACAGGCTGCGTGGGCAAATTTATTTGAGCTGCCGACGATGAAATTATCAAAGGTATACTCAAAATTAACGGTAGGCATGGTTGAACCGAGCTTTACCTTGTTTTCTTTTTTATCGGTTTTTTCAGGCTCCGGAGTGTTTTCCGAGGAGGAATCGCCGATGATCTGCTTACGGATATCCTCTACGTTGACCGAAGGACCTCTCGACTGCACGATAATATCAACGTCGAAGCCCATAAAATCTCCAAAGGTCTCTTTCAGCATACCGAGAAATTTTTCATTTATGATCTTCATTTTAAACTCTGTGCTGGTAGTCAAGGTCAGCGTATTGTCGGAAAATGAAGTGATCTCGATATCTCCAAACCACAGATTCATCGCTGTGGTTCCCAAGGCTTGCTTCATTTTATCCTGCACCATGGACCATATTTCTTTGATTTCCGATAAATAATCCATAAAAACGAAAAATTCTCCTCTCTGTTATTTTATGTTATAAATTGCCTTAATATTAATAAATATTATAATAATATAATATATACTGTAATTATATCACATTTTTTCAGATTTTTCAAGACTTGAAAGTATATCAAACAACGAATTTTTCCTTACGCCGTAAGGATTTTATAAAATTTACATATTATTAACATCTACTTTTACAGAAATAAAGGAAAACGGCTTCTTCAATAGCATGAAAAAGCCGTTTTCAGATCAACGTTCTATGGTTTGCTTCATATTCTGATAGAAAAGCACGAGATCAAAATAAGGATGTATATCGCACTCGATTTCGGAAAGATAATCGATTGCCTGCGCAAAGTATTTTTTGGCAAGATCTTTGTCGCTGTCCGCAAGAGCGCAATAAATTTTTGACAGATATTTACAGTATTCGCAGTGATAGATCAGGATTTTATAGGATTCTCGATGACAGGGATCGCAAAGCTCCGCGTTTTCTTGAAATACAGGAAGATATTTTTCAACGATATTCGGAACTGTGGAAATGATCCTTCCTCTTTCTTTATTACCGATGATGCCTGCCGCCGTGCTGTTGCTGTCTGCGGCACCTGTGTCCTGATTGACAATACTTGAATTTTGAGAAAGAGTATTCAGATCAAAGACATCCGAAACTGCTTCAAGATACTCCTTTGCAATAGAATAGCCGTCTCCGAAGGAATCCTTCAGATATTTATCAATAAACTGTTCTGTATCGATAGAGGTATCAAATTGAAATTCTCCTATGATGGTCATAGGCAGTCCTGTCGGGAAAAACGATCTTTGTGTCTGGTCACTCATAACGCCGTCAAATCCCGTGAGATGAAGTCCTTTCATATCCGTAGCGATATTTCTTGAGAATTGCATATATCCGGGGTCGGCAAAATGGGCGGTATACATATAGTATTCGTAAATAAATTTCGGCCCGTCAAAGATCGGCTTCCAACCGTCAAGAAAAGAGAGTGTGGTATCGAATCCGTGAGGAATATTGATCTTATTTCTCATCCATTGCGGGATTCCCTTTTCACTTCTCTTATCACTGTATTTATCACCCTTTGCTCTCGTCGTAGCGGTGGTGAGAATAAATCTTGCGGGATTATTCAGCTTTTCCTTTTCGGGAGCCCACATGGTGTCTGTATACATAATAAAGACGATCTTTGCGGGATTTCCTCTTTCGGTCAATATTTTATCCAGCTTATTGAGCATCTGCACGTAGCAATCCGAGGGATGGACCTTAACGCAATCCTCGCATTCACACTGATTTCCCGTGTTATCGGCGAGCCAGAAGTGGAGAAAATCAATATAGGGCTTTTGATCAAGATAATCGGCAAGCCAATTGACGATCTTATCCTGTACCCATTCCTTTGACATACAAAGCTGTGTAAAGAACGGAGAGTTGCCGTAGAGCTCTCTTTTTCCCTTTACAAGCGCAAAAGCCTGCTTCACGTCGTCGGGAACGTTATATTGCATTCCCGAGACCATATGGCGAATTCCAAAGGGCTCGTTCAAGGCACCGTGGCCCATCACGTGGAGCTGAAGACCCAGCTTTTTGATAAGATGCTCAAGCTCAAGACAGTATTCGCAGTATTGCTCGTAAGGGATATCCTCGTGAGGCATTTTTGTGTTGACAAGATGCCTGTACCAACGGTTCATATAGTTATACGGAACGATCTGTTCGATCATAAACATATTCATATTCGCCTTTGGGAGCCACAAAACCGTATCTCTTACGTGCTCAAAGGAAACAGCACCCTCGATGCATTCACCGCGGAACGGAAAGTCTGCTTTTTTTCTGAATCGAAAGCTATGATTCTTCATATCAGCCTTGGGAATATATTCTCCCTTCTCTCCCGGGCGGACCCATCTGCAGCCCGCGCTTTTCAGATAGTTATATACTCCCATCAGAACGCTTCTTTCATTGCTTCCCGCCAAGTAACCGTTGAGACAGTCGATATTCACGTCAATTACGTCGTCTATCATCGCGTCGTTCAAGTCCCCGCTGTAAAGGGAGAGATCGGATAAAAGACCCAGAGAGACGGTATTTTCGCCCTCTGCGGCATTTTCGCATATTTCGGCGTCGATACCCGCGTCCATCATTTTCAGGTATTTTAAGAGCTCCTCAGCGGCGTATTTTAAGGTCTCACTATTTCTAAGTAGCAAAATTTTCATATCTGCCTCCAAAAGAAGAGATTAATAAATATATTATAACAGCAGCAAAAATAAATTTCAATGTAAAATAAATAAAAAAATATGAAAAATAAAAAAGGTGAGAAACACTTGAAAAGCATTTCTCACCTTTTCGGTAAAATAAATCAAATTAACCGAGCTTAGCCTGGTTGATCTTGATACCGGGGCCCATTGTAGAAGCTACAACGCAGCTCTTGATATACTGACCCTTTGCAGCAGCGGGCTTAGCCTTGATGATCGCGCCGAGAAGAGTGTCGAAGTTCTCCTGGAGCTTAGCCTCACCGAAGGATGCCTTACCGATAGGACAGTGAATGATGTTTGTCTTGTCAAGACGGTACTCAATCTTACCTGCCTTAGCCTCTGTAACAGCCTTAGCAACGTCAGGAGTAACGGTACCTGCCTTAGGAGAAGGCATAAGTCCCTTAGGACCGAGAACCTTACCGAGACGACCGATAACGCCCATCATATCGGGAGATGCGATAACGATATCGAAATCGAACCAGTTCTCCTGCTGGATCTTTTCAGCATACTCTGCGCCGCCTGCGTAATCTGCGCCTGCGTCAAGTGCCTTCTGAACGTTGTCACCCTTTGCGAATACGAGAACCTTTACAGACTTACCTGTACCGTTGGGGAGAACAACTGCGCCTCTGACCTGCTGGTCTGCGTGACGGGAGTCAACGCCGAGACGAACGTGTACTTC
>JAFTRQ010000161.1 GCA_017462125.1 Clostridia bacterium
AATTCACGTTTAGCTTATGTTTTCTCAAGAGCCAGCGACGAATCCGACGGTGCCCATAGGTTTGCTTGCTTTCACGTTGGGCTTCGGCGATCAGGTCGGTCAGCCACTGATCCTTATTTGGCCGACTTTGCCGGTTTCTCCGGCTGCTTTTCCTCTAAACACTTCTTCTGCTAACTGTTCCATTTTTACATATTTTCTTGGCATAACAAATCCCCCTATTGTAGTTTTTATTCTACAATAGGGGGATTTTTATTTCAATGTCCGTTTTTTAGGATACTGTCCAGCCCTCCGGGCGGCTTTTTCTTTTCAATCACAGAACTCCGTTCTCTGATTGATTTCAGATCGATGATTTCTCTTGTGTTTTTTTCGCTGTGGTGATATACTGAAGATGAAAAAAGAAAAAGGATGAAAAAAATGGAAAATGAAGTAATGTTTAAAGATCTGGGTCTTTCGGAGGAAATGCTCAAGGTATTGGAGAATAAGGGCTACGCCTATCCCACGACCGTGCAGAAGTTGGCGATCCCCCAATTTATGGCGTGGAAGGATGTGGTGGTCAAGGCTCCTACCGGAACCGGAAAGACCTTTGCCTTCGGCATCCCCATGATCGAGCATATCGATGCGGATTGCCCGGAAATTCAGGGCCTGATCCTGGCCCCTACCCGGGAACTGGCCATGCAGATCGGCGAGGAACTGCGGGGGCTGCTGACCTTCTATCAGGGCATCCGTGTTGCGGTGCTTTACGGCGGCGCCGGGCTGGAGGGTCAGGCGCGCCAGCTGGAGAAAAAGCCTCAGATCATTGTGGCTACCCCGGGGCGGCTGATGGATCATCATAAACGCCGCAATCTGCGGTTTGACCATATCCAGACCGTGGTGCTGGACGAAGCCGACCGGATGCTGGATATGGGCTTTTATAAGGATGTGACCCGCATTGTGGATATGGTGAAAAACCGCCGCAATTTAGGGCTCTTTTCTGCCACCATCAGCCGGGAGGTAATGGATGTTTCCTGGAAATACCAGCGGGACGAGGTGGAGATCACTGTGGAGCCCAAGCTGGAGGATCGGCCGGATATCGATCAGTATTCGGTGACGGTGCCCACCTTTAAAAAGACAGAAGCTACCGTTACCATGATCAAGGAGGGCCCCTTTGAGCGGGTGATCGTGTTCTGCAACACCAAGTCCATGTGCCAGCGGCTGAACGATGATCTTCTGAAGGCGGGGGTGGATTGCGCCTGCCTGCATGGGGATATTCCCCAGAGCAAGCGGGAAAAGACCATGCAGAAATACCGGGACGGCAAGCTGACGGTATTGGTGGCCACTGATGTGGCCTCCCGGGGGATCGATGTGGATGATGTGGATTGCGTTATTAATTATGATATTCCCGAGGAGATGGAGTATTATATCCACCGCATCGGCCGTACCGGCCGGGCCCGTAAAAAGGGTGCGGTGTTCTCCATGCTGAATAATTTTGCCGAAAAAACCAAGCTGGAGGAGATCGTCAAATATACCAAATACGAGGTCAAGCCTCTTCGGATGGGGGAGGACGGCGTTCTCGCCGAGGCATCGGAGGAACAGTAATAGGTAAAAAACAGTTATATAGATCTGCTCTATAGTATTTTGACCATTTTTCTTATACAATAGTTTCGTGAGGAGATGGCGGAATGAAATACGAAAACGGTAAGGACATTTTTCCGGAGGCGCTGCTGCGGCAAATTCAAAAATATGTTTCGGGGAAGCTTGTCTATATCCCCGCCAACGAAACCAAGCGCGGTTGGGGGGAGTCCTCAGGATATAAGCAATATCTTGCGGAGCGCAACCGCAGCATCCGGGAAAAATTCAATGCCGGCGCCGGCATTGAGCAATTGGCGGAGGAGTATTATCTTTCCTGCGATTCCATCAAAAAAATCGTATATTCAAAAAAGGAGGAGCTGATCTTGACCTATAAATGCTCGCTTTCTTCTGCAAAGGAATTTGCAAAGCAAAATAAACTGGAGGAATGGGTTCATACATATCTGCTGTCGGATGGCAAAAACAAGGAGTTTTCTGACGGACTGAAGCTGTTTGACCGCTATTTTATCGGGCCGATCAAGATGCCCTTATCGTTATTTCACCGCTGCTGCGGCCCGGAAGAGGAGATGAAATACCGGGTCAACAAAGGGTGGTTTGAAAAGCACGTTGCAGAACTGGCGGAGGTCATCAAGCGGGAGCCGGATATGCCGCCGCTGATCGTTCATTTCCTAATGGAAAACGGAAAAGAGGAATTTGAACTGAACGACGGCAACCACCGCTTTGAAGCCTATTCCCGCTTGGGGACCAAGGAATATGCGGTGATTGTCTGGATCACCGAAAAGCAGGAATATGACCTGTTTATGAAAAAATACGGGGAGAGATATCTTGATGAAAACGATCCGGTTGATGTCTCATAATGTGTGGAATTGTAATAAAAATTGCCCGGCATGGGAAGTAAAAGGGGAGGATTGCTCGGCAGAAGTCGGGGTGAAAGGGCTTGTTCGGACATGGTAGGAGATCTTGCCGGATATCATCGGCGGGCAAGAGGTCTCGGCGCTGATGGCCGATCTTTTGAAGGAACATTGCCATGCGTTGGGGCTGGAATATATCCTCATCTGGGGACGCTTTACCCCCATTCTTTACCGTGCCGATAAATTTGAGCTGGTAGATTCTGCCTTTTGCTATAAGGTTTTAGGACATCCTAAGGAATCGGAAAATATGATGTACATTTTCCCTGCTTGTAACGGTATAAGACAAAACTACCCGAAGAAGAGAGAAGCAAAACTCTTTTATGGGTAGTAATTTTATATAGTGCTATTCTTTGCTGCGCAAAGAGTGATATGATTGCCGACGGCAATCGTGATATTAAAACCTACGGTTTTAGTGATATTTTATTCGCCTCCAAAACTCGCAAAGCGAATAACACTCTGCATTAGCCGAATATCACGCGCCGTAAGACGAATAAAACTGCCCAAGTGTCCTTAAACACTTGGGCTAACTTACTCCCTTACTGCGTAGATTCTGTTTCTGTAAGAAGCCTTGCCCTCGCGGAGAATTTGTGTTACAATAAAATTATTAGATATGTTTGATAATCACATCTAAACAGAGGTAAAGCAATGGACAACATTTCGTTTTTCGTATCGAGCACCTTCAAGGACATGCAGGGAGAGAGAGACGCGCTTCACCGCGTCATAATACCCGAGTTTCGCGAATTTGCACGCGGATACGGCAGAAGCGTCGACTTTGTCGACCTGCGCTGGGGTATATCTACCGACGGCACCGAGGGGAACGAAAGCTCGGACAAGATACTCAGCGTCTGTCTTGACGAAATCGAACTTTGCTCGCCGTACCAGATCGTCATACTCGGCGAGCGGTACGGCTGGATGCCGTCACCCGAGCAGCTCGCACGGACGGCGGAGCGCAAAAGCTTTACACTCGAGAGTGACATGATATCGGTCACCGAGCTTGAGATACTCTACGGAATGTACAAAAACAGGGGCATGCTCGACCGTTGCATCTTCTGCCTGCGCGACCCTCTCGACCCCTCTCTTCTCTCGGAGGAGGAGCGCGCCTTATACATAAGCGAGGACGAGGGTGACCGTGAGCGCATGCGCCGTCTGAAAGAAAAGATCTCCGCACACCCCGATATTAACACTATCCGCTACACGCTCGATCTTTCGCGCGAGACGGGTCGGTACGACGATTTTACGGCGAAGCTGACCGCACGGATCTACAACATACTCAAAAGCGAATGGGGCGAGCTGAAAAGAAAAAGCTGGATCGAGCGGCAGTACGAAGAAGACCGCATGATCAGCAATCAGCTTTGCTCGCGCTTCACCGCGCGCACCGAGCTGGTCGATACCCTTGAAGAGCATCTTTCCACCGATTTTCTCGTGCCGATGGGCGAAAACGGTTGCGGCATGTCCTCGATTGCCGCAAAGCTCGGAGAGCGTCTTCGTGAAAAGGGGCACTCCGTCAGAAACATATACTGCGGAAACGCCTTCTGCTCCGACACTGAACAGCTTATAAAGATAATGTACGCGCAGATCGCGGGCGCCGACGCGGAGGAGGAATTTTCCGCGGTAGCTCCGGGGGGCGGCGAGTGCGAGCGCTGGAAGGAAAAATGGGACGAGGCCGCGGCGAAATATGACGGGGAGAAGATATATTTTCTCATCGACGGCATACACCACCTCGACGCCGACGCCGCCTTTGAGCGAAGCGACTTTCTGCCCTCAAACGGATGCAGCAGAAAAATATCCTTTTTCATCACCTCAAACTACGAAACTGCGATGAACCCGATCGCGGTCGAGCAGATGAACCGCTGGTGCGACTTCTACGACGTGGGAAACTGTTCGGAGAGCGACCTTCGCGACATCATCACCTCCCGCCTCCGTGCCGAGCACAAACAGATCGGTGAGGCGGTGATGCAGGCTCTGCTCTCGCATCCGCTGATCACCAACATGATCTGCTTAGAGCTGATCTTGCAGAACATTCTGAACCTGAACGGCGACGATTTCGCCGAGATAAACGAGCTTGAACGGACGATGGACGGAAACTCGGCGATCTCTGCCTATCTGTGCAACGCCGTGCGTGAACATCCCGCCGTCGAGACGGAGCTGATAAGCTTCTGGCTCTTCCGCTCGATAGGAACGCTTTCCGACTTTGATGAAGAGGAGGAAAAACGCCTTTTGTGCATGATGAGCTTCTTCGCGGGCGCGATGAGCGGGCTGTCATCGGGCGAGTTATCCGACATGGCGGACTACCTGCGCACGGTCGTGCCGTGCGAGAGCGAATACAGTGACGCGTGGTGGGAGGAGGTTCGCTTCGTGCGCCTTCGTCGATATCTCGGACCGATGCTTCGCAAAACGGCTGAAGGCCGGTACACCTTCTCGCACGAGCAGATCCGAAGTGCGGTGTTTGCCGACCCCACGGTGCGCCTGCTCGGCTCGATTCCCATTTACTGGTACAGGGCGCTCGGGGAGTCCTCGCCGCTCGGCCAGGAAAATTTTTTGCCGTCGATCCTTATGTATCTGACGGTCGGCAGGACGGACGAAAGCATTCGCGGGGAGCTTGAAAATGAATTTACGCGCCGCGCCGAAAGCGTATACGTCCTCTCCCGCTCCGAGGACGGAGCGGATGCGGCGGAAGGCTCGCGGCGGCTTGCGCGCACGATGAGAGGTCTGCGCAGGTGCCTTATCAGCTCGGACGGAGAGCGCCGTGCCGAGCTTATGTGCGACATGATGAAGCGGCTCGCAAGCAGCGGCGCACCGCTCCAGGACGATCGGCTATCGGGACTGTTTTTCGGACTCAGTTCCCGTCTCAAGACCGCCGACCCGTATGAAAAGAGCATCAAACTTTCCATGCATATCGCGCTCGCACGCGGATATGCGGAGTGGGAGCTCTCGGACGGGCGATATCCTGCACCTAAGCTCGACAAGCGCATGCGCAACTCCGAGCTCGGCGTTTATAAGGAATGGACGCGGATTCAAAGACGCGGACTCGCCCTTATATATACCGACGCCTGCAGGCTGTACTACGACATCCGCTATGCCATAGCCGACGGCTACCGAACGGTAAAGCCCGCCTGGGATTGGTCGGAGCTGCGCGACAAGACGGCGCACTACCTCAATCTTTTCGCTTCCGAGATCGACACGATGCGCAATCATTACTGCAGTCAGATATGTCTTATGGACGCCGATATGAAGCTCCCGAGCGACCCCGTTATTGCGTATTACGCATTGCAAAGCGCCGAAAACTTCAACAAGAGCCTGATAAACGGAATCTCGTCCGGCCGTTCAAATGCGCGGGATTTTGTGATGGGCCACTACGTAAACGACATGATGGATACGGCAAACGCCTATATCCTGCTCGCACGCGTAAACGAGGGTATGGAAACTCCGATGAAAAGCGACGTGCTCCGCTTTTTCGCAGTGGATCTGTGCAAAAAGATGATACGAAAGCTGAAGTGGAAGCGGTTTATAAAGAAGCCTGTCGACCTCGAGCCTTCTATCCGCATCAAATATCTTAGCACCTACTATTACGCGCTGTATTACAATACCATCTCTCTCAAGCAGCATTACGTCGACACACTTTGGTCGATACTGAAGGAGTGCCGCGCGTGCGGAGAGTGGATGAAGGACAGATCAACTCGGGACGAGATACTGAAGGGCGCGGTAAGGCTGATAGAATGTCTGCTCGACGGGTGGTATCCGAGCGATTACCAAAAGGACGGAAAGTCGGTCGGGGATTTTGCCCGTTCCATGGTTCTTGCAGAGGGCACGTACATGCTCGCCTGCGACCCTGCTCAGCGTACCCCCGAGATCAAGTACCGCCTCTATCTTATCCGCGCGCTGTGCACCGTATTCATGCGCGAAAACGAGGCGGAAAGAGAGTCCGCCGCGTACGAACAGAAGCTTTCGATCATAGACATAGAAAAATATCTCGACAGCCATAGTGAGCAAACGGGCGAGTATATCTTTCGTCTGAGACGCCTGCTCGAGTGGAATAAGAATTTCACCGTTTGATGCGTCACGGCCCCGCCAATGCAGAAATGTTCTTAGCGAAGTTTTTTCTAACACAGAAAAACATACGGCATTAGAACCAGCATCGCATTTGTGCGTACAAATGCAGTTGGGCGGAAGCCCAAACCCGCTTACAGCAGAAATGAGAAGGCTCAAACGAATGAGCAGGGTTCCTAAGGACAGTTATCTTTAATTAAAACGGAATTTGGCACACAAATTCCCTGCTTGTCATGGTATAAGACAAAAGTAAAAGAAGCGCGAAAATGATATGCACCCCAAAAGTTAGACACTTTTGGAGGTGCATATTTTTTATGGGTAAAACAGGAAGGAAAAACAAAGTTTATAGTGCAGAATTTAAAATAGGTGTTATAATGGATATGCGTGAACATCGTTTGGGTTTTAGAGAAACTGCACGAAAATACAAATTAACAGTGACTTCGGAAGCTTCGGCGGCAATTATGGTTCAACGGTGGGAACGCATATATTTGGAAGAAGGAGCCGAAGGTCTAATGAAAGAAAGACGAGGCAGAGCTTGTTCTGCTAGCGGAACAAGAAAAGGCAGACCGCCTAAGTTGGATAAAAAGATTGAAGAAGATTTAATTGCCGAAAACCAGCGACTTCGTATGGAGATAGAATACCTAAAAAAACTGAGTGCCTTAGTTCTTGCGGAAGAGCGAGAGAACGGCAAAAAGCAAAAATGATCTCTGAACTAAGGCAAAAGTATCCGCTAAAAGAATTATTGAAACTGTCCGGACTTGCCCGCAGCACATACTATTACTATTTAAAACAACCAAGAATAGATAAATACGAGTGTGAAAAGCAAGAAATACAAGATATTTTTAATGCTAACAAAGGCAGATATGGATACCGTAGAATTACAATAGCTATGCGTAATAAAGGCTATGCTATTAACCATAAAACAGTACAAAAACTAATGACTCACCTTGGTTTAAAAGGCAAACAGCGCAAGAACAATAAATACCATTCTTACAAAGGAACTGTTGGAAAAGTTGCGGACAATTTGCTCAATAGAGATTTTTCGGCAAGCAAACCATTTGAAAAGATAACAACAGATGTTACACAATTTAATGTTTGTGATGAGAAAATATATCTTTCTCCTGTTTTGGATTTGTTTAATAATGAAATTGTATCTTATTCTATTTCAACAAGTCCTAACTTGTGGCAAATACGAGAAATGTTAGATGGTTTATTTGAAAAACTGCCTGCCGATGCAACACCGGTATTTCACTCTGACCAGGGTTGGCAGTACCAACATGCAGAATACCAACGGTTACTCGCCGAGCATAACATTACGCAAAGTATGTCACGCAAAGGCAATTGTATGGATAATGGTGCTATGGAAAATTTCTTTGGAAGATTAAAGGTCGAAATGTTCTACGGTGAAAAATTCGAAAGCGTTAACGCTTTCATTGATGAATTAAAGAAATATATTTATTACTACAACAACGAAAGAATTTCCTTAAAACTAAAAGGAATGAGTCCAGTACAATACCGAACTCATTCTCTAACAATTTAATATTTAATTTTGTCTAAACTTTGGGGTTCACTTCA
>JAFTRQ010000018.1 GCA_017462125.1 Clostridia bacterium
AACTCCCTTAGAGGAAACAACGATCAATCTTTAATCTCGCTGTAGGGGCGAACTGTGTTCGCCCGAAAGGCTTGATTTTATATGTTTTTTTGCGGGCGAACACAGTTCGCCCCTACGAAAACGTGAATTGATCCGTGATTACTCCGAGGGAGCTTTTTTTGTGCAATTTGTTAAATTTTGTTTTCTAAATCAAGTTTGTCAACAGCTCCATTTTGCTCAGCGTTTTTTCGCAGAAATTTGTAGCGACGTTTATTGTTTTTGCGCCTTAAAAGCGCAAAATGTCGGCGTCACGCCGTCAAAACAAACTCATGGGGCTGATTCACTTATTCAGTGAATCAGCCCCCATTCAGTATTGTTATACTCCTTTATAATTGCTCTGCCGTATAACCGGCTCTTTCGAGCTTTGCCTTGACGATCTCGTCGGAAACATCCTCTGCATAAAAAACGGTCAGTTCTCCTTTTTTGAGATCGACTCTGCCTGCGACACCTTTGATATCGTTCACGGCTTCTTCAACTCTCCTCTTACAATGCTCGCAGTGCATACCGCCGACCTTGAATATTTTCGTGTATTTTACACCCGAGAGCTTCTTGCGCTTCGGCTTATAGCTTCCGCCGCCACAGCAACCGCCCTCTCCCTTGAAATGCTTAACGGTATAAAGAACTCCAATAACTACGATGACGGCAATAATTCCGATAATAATATAGTTCTCCATTAGTCTGCTCCTTCCTTTTATCACTTCAATTATGATACAACTCGTTAAGCTTATCGCTCGGCATATCGGCGAGCAAACCGCAAATTGCATTTTCACTTGCGGCGCCGTTTCCGCATATTTCAGCCATTTTCTTTTCGAGCTTTGCATAACAAATGGCATATTTTTGAGCCAAGACGCGCCCTTCGTCAGTAAAAAAGGCGAGTCCAAATATCTCTTGCTTGACCACGCCAATGTCTGCAAGGGATTTCAGCATATTATGTACACTTGGCTTGCTAAAGCCGAGGGCACTCGCAAGCTCTACGTTCTTTACCCCATATCCGCCCCCCGACAAACGGTAAAGACAAATGATATATTTTACTTGTGCGAACGTAAATTTTACATTGTTATCCAAGACTAACCTCCGCTTTTTTGAAAAGGGATGCGACCGTAAGGTACACATCCCTTAACATTATTTCTTACCGTCAATTTCATCTGCTTCTGTATGACCACAGCCGCCACCGCATTTTCCTCCGCACTGCTTTGCGTAAGGGCATCCAACACATTTTTCTCCGCGCCGCTTTGCGCGAATGATGTAGAAAACGGACGCACCGACGATCAGAACGATTGCGGCGATCGCTATATAATCAACGATACTCATAATTATGCGTTAAGAGCATATTCAGCCTTCAGCTGCTTATTCTTTCTGATGATCATCACAGTGAAGACAACTGCAATAGCAAGAACGATTGCCCAACCGACAATAGGCATCCAAACAGCACCGAAGCTTCCGCCTGTGAAGAGCGTGCCGAAGAAGAACACGAGGAAACCGATGGTATATCCAACAGCGAACTGAAGTCCGATACCTGCCCAGAGCCACTTCTTGCTCTTGATTTCAGAATTCATCGCGCCGAGAGCCGCGAAGCAAGGAGGCGTGAAGAGGTTGAACATCAGGAATGCAAGACCGGCAACGACCGAAATACCGCCCATATTGGATGCGCCGATTGCGCCAACAGCCTCGAGATCCTCGTTTATCAGATGCTCAAACATAAATACGGTTGCAAGCGTTGAAACAACGCACTCCTTTGCGATAAAGCCCGTAACAGCCGCTGCTGCGAGCTGCCAAAGTGCTACACCGACGATGGGAGCAATTATGTAAGCAATGGGGGTAGCGATGGTGGCAAGAATAGACTGCGAGGGATCTTCAACAGCCTGGAAATTCCAGCCGTAGGTCTGCATCATATAAACAACGAAGTTACATACGAGAATGACCGTTCCAGCCTTAACTATGTAAGCCCAACCTCTCTGACACATAGACTTGAGCGCCTGAAGGAAGGAAGGTGCTTTATACTCGGGAAGCTCGATAATGAAGAAGGATTTTCTTGCCTTGTGACCGGTAAGCGCATTGATAAGGAGTGCGCAAAGAAGAATGAGAACGATACCTACGAAGTACATCGTAACACCAACCCATTCAGAGCCCTCGAAGAACGCACCCGCGAAGAGTGCAATAACGGGGAGCTTTGCTCCGCAAGGCATAAAGGGAGTGATCATAGCGGTTGCTCTGCGCTCACGCTCGTTACGAATGGTACGGCAAGCCATAACGCCGGGGATAGCACAACCTGTACCAATAATGAAGGGGATAACGGATTTACCCGAAAGACCAACCTTCTTAAAGATGGGATCAAGAACAACTGTCGCGCGAGCCATGTAACCGCAATCCTCGAGAAGAGCAATGAGGAAGTACATAACCATAACGAGAGGCAAGAAGCCGACAACGGCTGCAACACCTTCGATAATACCCTCAAGTATGATAGCTTGAACGATGTCATTAGCACCGTCAAGCCAGCCGGTAACAACATCCTTGAACCAACCTATGCAGTCACCAAGACCCCAAAGGTGAGTTTCGCCAATGTCAAGACCTTCTGCGAGCCATACGCCGGGACCTGCCTGAGAGATCCAGAAAACAGCCCACATGATGAGAGCGAAGATCGGGATACCGAGCCACTTATTTGTCAAAACGGCGTCGATCTTGTCGCCGATATTTCTTTCCTTTGTGAATACCTTACGGGTTTCAACCGTCTTTACGATTCCGTTTACAAACTCGAAGCGCTTACGGTCAGCGGCTTCAACAACAGCTTTGTCGGAAAGGTCGATGTTACCCTGATGATAAGGTGCTTTTTGTGTTTTTCCTACCAAGGACGAAGCAGCTTCAACAAGCGCCTTGAGTCCTTTTGCCGAAGTAGAAATGGTATTGATTACGGGACAGCCG
>JAFTRQ010000162.1 GCA_017462125.1 Clostridia bacterium
ATCTGAGCCGCGACGTCAAGAACTCGGCGAACAGTATCGTACCGAAAGTGCAGGATCTGCTGAGGGAGAACAAAGAAATTCTCTCACAGGATGGGAAGACGCGAGAGCAATTTTTCTCTCGGCTGAACACCGAAACGGACAATCGGATGGAAGCTTTCACGGATATGATTTCCGAGATGAAGAAGTGGATCATGGGCTTGATAGCGGGTACGGGTATCGCAAGCGCGTTGGTAAGCGCGGTGATCTGTCTCTTGATGAGATAACTTCCTTCTTCGCTGACGAGCGAAATCTCTATGACGATATGCCATTCGACGAGGAAGATCTTGACAAAGATAATTCTTTGAATTGGCTTCAAGAGGAAGCACGCAGCGGAAACGTCTATGCGATGTACCGCCTTGCTCGTCTGTATTTGGATAAGAACAACCGGTTCTATAACGAAAGTATCGGCGATTATTATCTTGAAAAAGCGGCCAAGGCAGGTCACGGTGTGGCGCAGTATCGTATGGGCAAGATGTTTTATTACGGAATCATCTACCGCGAGGACGAATATGAAGCGCAAAAATGGCTGTCGGAGTCGGTGGGCAACGGCAACAAATACGCCGACGCTCTCCTCGGAAAGCTTTATGTGGAGAGCGATCTGTTCGGAGAATTTCGTAACGAAGGCTTCGACCATCTATTCAAAGCCGAGCGTAACGGTAGCGAGTTTGCCGCCTATACGCTCGGCAAATATTTTATGGACGGTAAGCACGTGAAGAAGGATATCGCCAAAGCCATTGAGCATTTGGAGATTGCATCGGCACGCGGAAATATGTATGCCGACTACCGCCTTGCACAGATCTATCTCTTTGAAGCGGATATATTCGATATGGAAAAGGCGCTTGAATATCTGAATCGCTCGGCACACGCAGGCAATGAATCTGCCGCCCTCGCGCTGACACGGATGGCAAACAATCAGTTCCTTGCTGTGGCCACTAATGTCCTTAACCTTGTCGGCAGCCTTGCAAGCATCGAGCGCTACCGTCAGCCGCAGGATTGTACCACGATGCCACACAGCCACAAGGAGCGTAAGAAGCATGAATGGGAACAAAGTATGTAAACCCAACTTTATAAAAACAATTTTGAAGAAACGAGGTATTTTATTTGGCAAGTTATTATAAAAGAAAGAATGGCACTTAGTGCTTAAGAGTGTCCAATGGAATGAAAAACGGTAAGCAGGAGTTGATCTCCGCTACTTATAAACCGCCCGTCGGAATCACAGCGGCACAAGAGGAAAAGGAGGTCAAGCAGTTCGCTGATCTCTTTGAAGCCGCCGTTCACAACGGTGTGTATATTCCCGGAATGAAAACAAAATCCACACAGACCAATGCCTTTGGATTGACCGTAGGAGAGTTTATCGGTCAGCATTATTTCAATCGCATCGAGAAAAAGCTTTCTCCGAACACGGTTCGGTTCTATCGCTCTATCGCGGAACAGTTCATCGTTCCGTCGTATGGTAATCTCCGATTGAGCGACATTACCATCAAGCATCAGCAAGCCTTTGTTGAATATCTGTCCTCCCCCGGCGCTCGGGCAGACGTAGACAACACCGAGCCTCTGTCAGCGGCAACCGTCAAACGTTACGCCACGGTGTTCTCCTCCGTGATGACCGAAGCCTGCAAGATGGGATTTATCGACGAGAACAAATTGAAATACGGCTCGGTGGAGTATCCTAAAATCGTAAAGAAGCCTATTGAGGTCTATAACGATGACGAGGCACGTCAGTTCTTTGAGGCTCTGCAAAACGAGTCCCCGAAGATCAGGCTGATGCTCCTTTGCGCTCTGCTTCTCGGTCTGCGCCGTGGAGAGATCGTGGCGCTCAAGTGGTCGGATATTGATCTCCGAGCTCATTCCCTGTCGGTAAACAAGAGCGTTTATAAGGAGAAAGGCGCA
>JAFTRQ010000163.1 GCA_017462125.1 Clostridia bacterium
GGACTCTGCGATGTAAGAGAGCTCGCAAAACAAATTGAGAACGAAACCGGCATAGAAAGCCGTGCAACCATTCTTGGTCACATTCAAAGAGGCGGAAGTCCTTCCTTGCGCGACAGAGTCGTTGCATCAAAGATGGGATACGCTGCCGTGGAGCTTTTGAAGAACGGTATCGGAAACAGAGTAATCGCTCTGAAGAACTGTGAAATCGTTAACTACGATATTTTCGAAGCGCTGAAAATGCCGAAGACATTTGATGAGGAGACTTATCTCCTTGCCAACATGATCTCGAGCTGACTTATACGAATAATTGGAGGATAAAAAAATGAAATACGAAATTGAGCTTACAACAATGAACGACGTGCAGGAGTTCAACAAGATCGTTACTCAGGTTGAGGGTGACGTAAGATTGAGAGGAAAGGACGAGCACGGAGCCAACTGGGAGCTTTCCGCAAAGTCAATGCTCTGCGTTCTGCTTCTCGGCGGCCATATCCAGCACAGACATCACGCTCCGCAGGATATTGACTGGAACGCGATCTATTGCGAGTGCGATAAGGACATCTATCCTTTGATCAAGAAATTCGTCAAGGAGTAAGCATTATACTCTTGATTCGTCACGATTTCTGCGACCGAAAAAGTAGATTGGGTTGAGCAATTCGTAAAAATGTGGTATAATACTATATATCAAATGCGGATTGCAAAAGGAGCTATGTATGGAATATAAAGCAAACGAAAACAGATATGACTCCACAGAATACAGACGATGCGGTGAAAGCGGCTTGAAGCTTCCCCCGGTATCTCTCGGATTGTGGCATAATTTTGGAGACCGTTCGGATTTTGATAATATGTGCCGGATGTGTTTTACCGCTTTCGACAGCGGAATAACACATTTTGATCTTGCAAACAATTACGGTCCCGAAGCGGGGAGCGCTGAAACGAATTTTGGAAAAATTCTTCGCAACCATCTCTCACAGTACCGTGATGAAATGATCATCAGCACCAAAGCAGGCTATTATATGTGGCCCGGTCCTTACGGCGATAAAGGAAGCAAAAAGTATCTCGTTGCAAGCCTCGATGCAAGTCTTAAACGAATGGGGCTTGAATACGTTGATATTTTCTACCATCACAGATTGGATCCTGAAACACCACTATACGAAACGATGTGGGCACTTGACTCTATCGTAAAAAGCGGAAAGGCTCTTTACGTAGGTCTTTCCAACTATGATGGTGAAACGATGACAAAGGCTGCTCAGATACTGAGCGAGCTGCACTGCCCTTTCATCATCAATCAAAACAGATACTCGATTCTCGACAGAACGGTAGAGAAAAACGGCATTTTGAAAAACGCTATCGAGGCGAAAAAAGGTATGATTATCTTTAGTCCTCTCGCACAAGGGCTTCTTACCGATCGATATATCAATGGTATTCCCGAGGATAGTCGTGTTAAAACCGACGGCAGATTCCTAAAGGAAGGACAAATATCACCGGATATGATCGAAAAGATCAAGAAGCTTAATGCGATTGCCGAGAACAGAGGGCAAACCCTTGCACAAATGGCTCTCTCTTGGATATACAGCCGAGAAGGCATCACCAGCGTTTTGATCGGTGCTTCCAAGCCTGAGCAAATCACCGAAAATCTCAAAATGACGGAGAATATTCACTTTACAGATGAGGAACGGCTTGCGATCGATAAGATCGTTCTCGGATAAGTTAAACTTGATTTAGCTGAAAGCATCAAACAGGAGGCACTGCAATTTCGCAGTACCTCCTGTTTTCACGTATATAATTTACTCGTCTATAATATTTCCTCTTTCAACGTTGGCGTTGATCAGCTCTTCGGTATGTTTCCATATATTTTCAGAGCCGAAGCGTGATGTCTGCTGTCTGCCTACAACCTTGGATTTCGTTACCTGATGCTCCCGCCAATCCGCACCGCCGTTGGAGTCGTTGAGAATAAGCGGTTGGAAATTATCCATCACCTTGGCAAAGCGTGCTTCGTGCGTCTCCCCCGCTTCAAATTTCTCATAGAGGGTGCGAAGCTCATCTCGCTGATCGTCGGGAAGCATTCCGAAAATTTTGTCAGCCGCTTTTTCTTTCCTCTCCTTCTGCGTTTCCAACGCTTTGGTATCGTAGGCATAAGTATCGCCCGCGTCGATTTCAACGACGTCGTGAACGAGCGCCATCATCATCGCCTTGGCAAGGTCGAATTCCTCGTTGGCGTATTCTCGCAGAAGATAGACCATCATAGGCATATGCCATGCGTGCTCGGCATCATTCTCGCGTCTGACATGACCACTGATGTGTGTCTGACGCAGGATGTTCTTTTCCTTGTCGGCTCACAGAATAAAAGCCAACTGCTTTTGGAAGCGTTCTCTGTTCATAAGATTCCCCTTAGTTGCCTGAGGCAATATAGCCCTTTTTCTCAAGTGCTGTACCGATGCGGTCAAGAATAGATTCGCTCTCAGCACGAACGGTATGATAGTGATATCCACCTGTAATGTGCATCAGCTCAACCGACTTTCCGGTTCTGACGCTTTCGATGAACTGCTCGATTTGAGCGCGGGATGAAATATTCAGCTTTGCTTCCATTTTACCGTATGCCTTGTGCCACACGAAAACGTCAGCAACGGTA
>JAFTRQ010000164.1 GCA_017462125.1 Clostridia bacterium
CGATGATGAGAACGGTATCATCCTCGGTGATCTCGGAGATCTTCGCCGCCCAATAGCCCATGGCAAGAACGTCGCCCACAAGCAGCGCCTGTCTGTCGGTCACGGTGTCGGGGATCCTGTTCAGCCCCTGATCCGCAAACGGCACGCGAACGTACTCTGCCTGACCGCCATCGATGCGGCAACCGAGCGCCCAACCGCCGTTTTTGTCGGTGCAGTTATTGACGAACCCCTTCTTGCAGAAGAAGCACTCGCCGCAGAAGGTTTCCACATTAACCGTGACTCTGTCACCGGGCTTGACGCGTGTAACTTCAGAGCCGACCTCTTCCACAACGCCGACCATCTCGTGACCGACCGTAATTCCTTCCACAGCTCTCGGCACGCTGCCGTGCTTGATGTGCAAATCGCTTGAACAGATGCTCGCAAGCGTGACCTTGACAATCGCATCCCTCTCGTGCAGTACCCGAGGCTTTGGCTTCTCAACCAAGCCAAATTTTCCTTCCCGGATGTATGTGTAGGTAAGCATATTTCCCATCCCTTTTCTTTGTCTACTGCGGTGCAATTATTAATCTGTAACAATCTCGCCCTTCCAATCAAGTATCCCACCAAACTCCACGATATTCGTATAGCCAAGTTTCACCAGCTTCTCCGACGCCTCTTTGCTGCGTCTGCCGCTACGGCAGTACACCATAATGAGCTGATCCTTATCGGGCAGTTCGGGGATCTCGTCCGTGCCGATACTCTCGTTAGGCACGTTGATGGCATTCGGAATATGCCCGTCGGCATATTCATCGGGACGGCGCACGTCGAGGATGATATAGCCGGTCTCCTGTGCCATCATGTTCACCACCTCGTCCATAGTGATGCTACGGTAGGTGTTAGTCTGATGATTGCTTGTTCCTGCACAGCCTGTAAACATCAGCGCGGACAATAATATCGGTATCAGTTTTTTCATGATCTATCTCCTTATGTGCTGTCGCACAGTATTATTCACATAAATAGTATACCATAAAATGCCTGTTCTTTCAACATTATTCTGTAAAAAAGGCGGCAGATTGCTCTGCCGCCAAAATTCATTCAACTTTCAATATATTGATCTTCTCTTTCTTGAGTAAAAACATATACGCCACGAGCGACACTATACTATCGAATGCGTTGCCAATACCGAACAGCAAAGCAATGCCTGTAAGCGTAGGCGTCCATACGTTGGTTACATAAAGGATGAACGCTATGCCGTAATAAATCGTATTCGTTACGACTGATTCAAACAGCAAATAATTCGTTTTGCCGAGGCCGTAGAAGGTAGAGTCGAATACATTTTGAATGGCGTAGAGCACGTAGAAGCCAACGAGAAGTAGTACAAGGCTGAACAGCTTATCTACATCGGTGAAGCCAAGCACGCGAGTCATAAACGGCTTCCACACGGGAATGCTTGCAAACCACAATGCAGAGATGATCGCCGTGATGCCGAAATAGCCGAGCGAGTTTCGGCGAATGTTTTCCTTATCAGCTGCGACCTCTTGCTTGATCAGTTCGCCGAGCTGAAGCACGGGCAGAAGAAGCCATCCCCAAATGAAGTTGTTCGCAACCCAATACGTTCCCTGCTCTCCAACAACATTGACCATTCGTGCGATCATCACCATATAGGCGACATTACGCACAAGAGACTCCACTCCTGAAATGCCGCCGACCTTGGCGAACTCCTTTGTCCAAACAAAGTTGAGTTTTGCCTTTCCGAACACCTTGATTCCTTCCTTGGCGAGAAGGACGAGCGATATAACGAGCAGAAGCGCGTTTACGATGATATTGGAATATCCAATTCCGTTCACACCAAGGTTTGCCGACACGGGCAAAGTGGAGACAAGGAAGGTATCGGACACAAGGCACAATACCAGTCTTGCGCCTGTGAGCGCGTAAAGATATTTACTCTTATTGACAGTAACAAGCGCAACAAGTGCGAACTGCGTGAGAATTGAGAATATATTCGCGATGCTCTCAATGCGTATGTAGGATGCAGATGCTTCGATGATGCTCGCATCCGTCGCCATGAGCTTCAGCATCGGCTCAGCTAAGATCAGCACCACGGCAGAAAGAACGGCATATACGCCAAGCGAGATCAGCATGCCTGTTCTCACGCGGTTCGAGAATTCGTCCTTATCATCCTTCACCTTGCCTATGAAATAGAAGAGCGGAAGGATGATTGCCTCGTTCATAATCTCGTAAAGCAGATTCACCCACGATAGCTGACCTGCGATGGAGAAGGAATACTCTCCGGGCAACTGACCGAGGAAGAACACGCGCACGGTCGTGTAAATCGTCGGCGCGAGTCCGAGAACGAGAAGTGCTGCGAGCAATTTGTAATTAATGCGTTTTAAAGATGTAATTAACTTTTTC
>JAFTRQ010000165.1 GCA_017462125.1 Clostridia bacterium
ACGGTTGGATCCGCGATTTTGGAGATCTGTACGACCTTGCTCAGCACAGAGAAGCAATCATCAACACCGACGGGTTTGGAGAGAAGTCTTATAGCAGACTCATTCAGTCTATCGAAAAGAGCCGTCATTGCACGCTCGGAAAATTCATTGCAGCACTTGGTATACCTAACGTCGGCAGACACGCAGGTAGAGATCTTGAACGCTACTTCCACGGCTCGTGGGAGGCTTTCCACGATGCAGTACGTAATGGCTTCGATTTCTCGCAACTTCCCGATTTCGGTGAGACCATGAACAAAAACATTCACGATTGGTACGCATACCTTGCGGAAACTCAGCTTTGGTTCCCGCTGCTTGATTGCGTAATTTTTGAAAAAGAAAAGGAGATCACAACTATGGCAAACACAAACAATCCCTTCTACGGCAAGACCGTCGTAGCTACCGGCAAGCTTAACAATTACACCCGCGACGGCATTCAGAACAAGCTGCTTTCGCTCGGTGCAACTCCCGCAAGCTCGGTAACGAAGAACACGGATTACCTCATCGTAGGCGAAAAGGCGGGCAGCAAGCTTGCAAAGGCGCAGCAGCTCGGTGTTAAGACGCTGACCGAAGATGAGTTTGAGGCAATGATCGCCGGATAGGCGATAAAAACAGTGGCGGAGTCATACAGGCTCCGCCATATCTTTAAATAAAGAAAGGATTACATACTATGAAAATCAATGACACAGTACTTGACGTGCTCGGTAACTGCCGAGTTGAAGAAAATGTTCTTTATCTTCCCGCAAATCTGGATCGCAAGGTATACACCGACGTGAACAAGGTTCTCGAAGCCCTTGGCGGTAAATGGAACCGCAAGGCAGGCGGACACGTGTTCGATCACTCTCCCGCCGATGAGATTGATGAAGTCATTCTCACGGGTGAGTATACCGACAAGAAGAAGGAATTTCAGTTCTTTCCGACGCCCGCTGATATCGCAGAAAAGCTCTGTGATTTCGCAGGTATCAACAATACCACCTCCGTGCTTGAGCCCTCCTGTGGCAAAGGCAATATTGCCGATGCTGTATGGAAGAGGTCGCCTAAGCGTTTGCTCGGAATCGAGCTGAATACGGATATGGCGCAGTATCTTGAAGGTAAGCCCTATGAGGTCATCATCGGGCAGGATTTCTTGCAGTATGAGGGCGAGACGTGGGATCGCATCGTGATGAACCCGCCGTTCTCCCGTCAGCAGGATATCGACCACGTGATGAAGGCACATACTCTCCTCTCGGAGAACGGTATTCTCGTTTCGGTAATGAGCAGATCGTTCCAATTCAGAACAAACAGAAAATCTGAGGAGTTCAGAGCGTTTCTCGACTCGGTGGGAGCTTCTGTTTACGATCTGCCCGAGGGGGCATTCAAGGAAAGCGGAACGATGATTCGCTCCTGCATCGTCGTCATCAGAAAGTGAGGAACGGGTATGAGAACTTTTCCGGTGAAGGTCAGAATGCCATACCGCAGAAGCTACATGAACGCAAAAGAACTCGCAAATTGGGCAAATGCTGTCAACCGAAAGGCGGGAGGTAAATCACCTTTTCAGCCCTCGGACTTTCCCGAACGGCTCAAGGGACATCATTGCGATTGCGGTGTAGACGAAAACGGCTATACCAAGGGAGTATTCACACTTCGCCCGCTAACCAGCGAGGAAGTTACGTCAGGCGGCAAAGCCTATATGATCTGCGACGTGTGCGGATGCTACTCACATTTATAAATCAAAGCCTATGAAGGCAGAAAGGGAATTACATGAAAATCAATTTTGATATGGATATCAACGTCAGCGATTGGGCTGAGGCGATCGGATATACGGTCGTAGGCGACAAGGTCGTATCCAAAAACGTCTTTTCGCTCTCGGATTTTGAGGAATGCATTTCGGACTATATTTCCGAGGCGATAGAATGTGGAACCAACTCGGGTGTTATCGTGGAACGCTTCTTTGCAAACGATGATGAGCAGCACGGCCTTCGCGATATGTTAGAGGAGTGCGAACGCGTTGAAACCGTTCCGAGTGTTGTGGAAGAGATCACAGATTATTCATCCTTACAAAGAGAGGAACAGCTTGCCCTGATCGTTGACGGCGCGGACGCGGTCTTTCTTCCCGGGAAGATCCACGGCTGTGAGGATCAGCTTTACATAATCTATCACAACACCGAGGCAAATGGCGGCAACGGTTCCTTTGAGATCGAGATCCTTGATTATGAAAGAGTCTTGAAGCTTGCCGACGAGAAGGATATGTGTGCTAAGGTCTTCTTTGAAAGGCTGTCGGATATGTTCCAAGGCGAGTGGCGCTACTGCAACTCCGATTCAGAGGATTATTGGAATTTCGTTGAGGACTACTTCGATGCGGATTTCGTTTTCGGCAGAGACGGAGAGGCGGCAGAGGAGTTCGAGTTTATTGTCAACTGGGCAAGAGAGCGTAAGCAGCAGTGCCCCGAGGGTGACGAGACAACCGAGGATGAGCTGGAAAAGGCACTCGAAAAACAGAGAAAATTCGTTGCTTGGTGCGGTGGATATGATAGGATCAAGGAATGCTGTATTGAGTATAACGATAACAACCAAAAGATCATCGAGGCATATCGCAAAAAGCACGGCGGAGCCTATCTCGGAAACATAAACTTCCATGGCGAAGAAGCAGAGCAGGTACGCAACTGCCGTATATCCCCGCTATATGAGTATACCGGCGGGCAGGTGCAGAACTTTGCTTGCGACTTTATCGTTCCCAACAACGATCACCTGCTTACCGAGCTTATCCGAATTCAATCGGTCGTCCATTTTTACTATAAGCCCGTCGTTGAAGCAATTTACAAGCGAATCAGCGAGCTTGACGGACTTGTGCTTCTGTGGACGTAAGGAGGTGCGCGTATGAAACTCAAGGAGCTTCGCAACGTTATCTCTACCGACACACTCATCTGGCTCGATAATGAAAAAGAGCAAGGTCTTATGTACGACTCGAACCGGTGTCTTCCGGACGACTACGACGAAAAGCGCGTTAAAGTTGCGTACACGAGCCGTATCCCGGCTCTTGCCAATCGGATGGCACTTGTGGTCGAGATCTATGAGGAGGATACGGAATGAAGACGTACTTAACGAAAAAGAAGATCGGAAAAATCAAGCTGAACGGTACCGTGGATATCACCGATCCCGGTTATAGCAAGACGAGTGGCTTTCGTATGGACAAGGTTAAGATTAAACCCGGCGAATACGAGTGCTGTGCTTGGATAGGCGAAACCAAGGAGGATGGCGAGAGGGTAGGCATTATCGGAATTTATCTCGACGGAGCTATCCCCGCGCAGACCTCTATGAAGGAAATCGGCGCCATATCCGTTGATGCTGGACTCGCCGGATTCTTCTACGACAAACCCGATTACAACGATGAGGAGTGGGACAAATTCTGCTGTCAGACTGACCGAGGATTAGCGTGGATCAACAAGGACGGCTTTTTCAGCTCCTCCGGATGCGGAGACGGTTTTTATCCGGTCTATGCAAAAAGAAATCAGGGCAGGAAAATTACTGCCCTTGAAATCAGATTCTAAGGAGGACAACGGTATGAGATTTGGAGAACTGAGAAAATTGATCACCGAGGATACGCTCATCCTCCTTAAAAACGAAGCAGGTAATCCGCTTGGATTACGTCAGCAGTCAAGCTTTCCGGCACGGTATGACAGATGCATCGTCAAATCGGTTGGCGTGCAGTTCTATCCGGGCTTGGGAAGCAGACCTGTCATAACAATTATCGTATAACAGAAAGGAACCGATATGAGAGAACTTGTAACAATAGAATTGACTTGGGAACAGGTCGCAGAAAAGATGGAAGATATCCTTAGTAAAATATTGGGCGTTAATCTTGAATGCTCGACCACTCAGGATGATACCGATTTTTGGGGAATCAAGCTTGGCGGATATCGAATGAGCTTGGAGGAGGTCGGAAAGGTTTGTGATTACGTCTGTGCCGATGAATCCGAGAGAAAGGATGCGTATCCGTCGGATGAGGCGGAGTCCACTGTTGGAGATTTTAGTGTAGATATTGCAAACAAGCTTCTTGCTCTGAGGCTTGGAATTCATTTTAAGAAGTATCTTGTTGAGGACAAATGCTTGTTGCTCATCGACTGCCGAAAGAGCGAAACGATTCGAATCTATGGTGAGTCGGTCTGCCTCGATACTTTGAAAAGCAGAAATGAGTTGTTGGACTTTCTCTATGCAGAGGGAGCTAACGAGTCATCTTTGCTGCGGTTTGCGACCGACTATAAAGAGAATCAGAACAACGGACTCTTTTGGAAGATACCGATCAAGGATCAGGATCACCTTGGTGCTTTCTTTATTCTCGTAAAGGAAGGTGTACTTTACTTGCCTTACGACGATGCGGATAAAATTCACGGAGCGATTATCAGCTTTGATGATATGAAGCTGGCAGACCATTCAACGGTTGTTTCGTATCTGCGCAGATTTCAATCCTTTTATAGCGCAACCACAGACGTGCTGAACGACCTGTGCAACTATCTGAACAAGAAGGAGAAGAGCAATGGATAAAAGAAACGTCGAAATGACAGACCAAGAGAAGATCAAAAAACTTGCGAAGGATCTTTGCCTTGTCAAAGATAGTTGCAACGACGTTTGCAACCCCAAGGAATGCTGTGCGGCGTATAAGCACGCCAAAAAAGCAGTCGAGGTAGGATACTCCCCAAAACCCGAAGTGACGGATGCTTGTCCGTTCTGCGCAGAGCTGGCAGATACCAAGGATAATGCCGAGTATTATCGGCTACGCCGCAGACACAGCGATGACTACGTGTATGAATACACGGCG
Organism: Clostridia bacterium; assembly: GCA_017462125.1. The sequence goes on from JAFTRQ010000165.1 coordinate 4,832, forward strand.
GCACTTGTAAGTCAAACGTATTACCAAGGCTATCCTACGGGGAAGGTAACGAGCTATAATCATACGCTTAACTATTGTCCCGAATGTGGAAAGCTGCTTATGGAGGTAAAGTATGAGCCAGAAGAGCATAACGGTTAGATTTATGGCTCAGCAGGGGTGTGAAGACCTATATCGGTGCGACGCCACCGGAAAGGTTTACGCAAGGCAGCCTGCGCGGAGCAAAAAATACGTATATTGGTATACCACCACGAAATGGGCAGGAGGTTACGAGGCATCCGCACCCGTCAAAAGTGGTATTACCTTCCGAGTTGTTGACGGTTCCGGCAATACTCTCTTTGAGGAGCTTATGATTCCGTCCACATCAGACACTGGAAGCTGCGCGATCACTCACGGAGACTTCCTTTCTGAGATGCTCAAGGATGAGGCTCGGAAATACGGCGAAACGCTGCATCTTCTCTCACACGAGGAGTGGAGAAAGCGTTTGGCAGGTGAGAAGACCAAACACGGATATACCGGTTTGATGGACAACTGGATCTATTGTGAGTTTGATACCGAAACCCGTGCGGTAATCGATACCGTGAAAATGCTTGGGAAAGAAAAGCACATCGTTCTCGAAAAATGTAAGCACCGCTTATGCGACCTTGAGTGGTTCTCGGTGATCGTTACCGATCTGTCGATGGACATCACGGAAGCAATTTGCGGCTACGCAATTATCGAGAGAAAGTAAAACGAAAAGGGCATCGCTTTACAGGCGGTGCCCGAGGAGGAAAAATGAAGGTTAGAATTTATCAAATAAACTATGAGCTGGACAGAAGATGGCTGGCGTATCAAGACTTGGAAACGGTACTCGCAAGATCAAACGGAAAAATCCCCGCACAGATTTACGATTGCGTATACGAAGGGGAGCTTGATGCCAAGGACTTGGAGGATGTTTTCTACATTCTAAACGAGGCAAAGCCCGCTGACTATCGCACAAGAAGCTTGTCGGTTTCCGATGTGGTAGAGGTTGTTCATTCGGAAGAAAAGAGCAGCTTTTACTTCTGCGACACCTTTGGCTTTCAGCCGTTTCCGTTTGACAAAACAGCCATTCATAAAAAACAGGAGGATTAAAATATGAAATGCAATATGCCCGGCAAATATGATGAAAAGAATCTGAGGCAAAAGTACGGAAAGAACTACGATCCAAGACTTGTCGAGCTTGTTGAGAATATGGATAAGCTGAGCATAGGTCTTGACGATGAGTTTGAGTTCGGCTGCCGTATGTGCGGCAAGTGCTGTACCAACAGAACCGATATTATGCTCAATCCCAAGGACTTGTACAACATCGCAAAGGAGCTTCATCAGAGAACCGACCAGATAATGGATGAGTATTGCGAGAGTTACATCGGTCAGACTTCGAGAATCCCAGTCGTCAGACTGAGAGCAGTCGGATACGATAAGCACTGTCCGCTACTTGACGGAAAAAAGTGTTCGGTACATAAGGGGAAGCCGACCGTATGCGCACTCTTTCCTTTGGCGCGAGCATTCCAGCTTGACGCGGACGGAGAAAGGGCAGATCCTAAAAAGGTTACTTATCTTCTTCAAGAATCAGGTTGCCCCGCTAATAAGGAGAAACACACGGTTCGGCAGTGGCTTACTGATTTCGGTATTCCGCTTGTGGATCAGTATCACGCTGATTGGACAAACCTGATAACCGATCTCTCATCAAAATGCAGAGAGCTTGAAAAGAAGCTCAGCGATGATGAGATGAATATGGTATACAATATCCTGACGGTTGCCGTATATCTCAATTACGATACCGAGCAGGACTTTGAGATGCAGTTTGATGACAACAGAAAGCACGTTGTAGAATTTCTCGATGCTGTAATTGAGGAAGTAAAGCAAAGGGAGGTATCCTGATATGCCAAGATGGAAAATACCCGTAACTTGGGAGGTGTGCGGCTTCGTACACATCGATGCAGACCGATTGGAAGACGCTATGGATTACGTGAAAAATCACGGGGATCACATAAAACTCCCGAGAAATTCAAGCTATGTTGACGGAAGCTTTGATCTGTCTCAGTATGAGGTAGACTGTATAAGAAGCGCTTATAACAAAAACAAACCCGATAAGGAGGATAATAAAAATGACTGACGAAAGAAATCAAAACCAAATTACCCGTAAGGATGCCAAGAATTGCTTTGTGGAAAGCCTGAGCGACGTGTTCGCTATCGGGAAGATACACTTCAATTTTGCAGCGTAT
>JAFTRQ010000166.1 GCA_017462125.1 Clostridia bacterium
AGCAACAAAAATGGCTTTTCGGCAGGTATGACCGTACCGATTGCCGCGCGGTTGATTCCCGCCGTTCTTTTTACAATGAATGTTGCTCCCGTGAATAAAGCGCCGGTGTTGCCTGCACTAACAAAGGCATCGCCCTTGCCATCTGCAAGCATCTTTAAGCCAACCATCATTGAGGAATCCTTTTTGTGCTTGAAAGACTTGATAGGATCATCATTCATCGTAATGACAGAGGAAGCACCCACTACTTCAATTTGCTCAAGGTTGAGACCTATTTCTTTTGCAATGCGCTCTATCTCGCCGAGATCTCCGACAAGGGTGAATTTCGCATCGCATTCCAACACAGCGGAAAGCACACCCCTGAGAATTTCAAGAGGTGCTTTATCACCGCCCATCGCATCAATGATTATGCGCATATATACTCCATTATTTCTCCGAACATGCCTCGCGCAGTTCTGTTTTCTTGATCTTTCCGCTGATGGTCTTTGGCATTTCACTCACGAATTCAACAATACGGATCCATTTATATTCCGCAAGCTTGTTATTACAGAAATCTTTGATTTCCTTTTCAAGCTCCTTGCTCGGCGGGTAGCCTTCACCGAGAAGAATGACCGCTTTGATTGCCTGACCGCGAAGCGTGTCGGGAACACCGATCACACTGCATTCGACAACCGCAGGATGCTCCATCAAAACATTTTCGATCTCATAGGGTCCTACACGGAATCCGCCTGTTTTGATAATATCGTCAAACCGACCGTGAAACCAATATAGTCCATTTTCGTCTTGCCAAGCTGCATCCCCCGTATGATAAACGCCGCCGCGCCACACGTGCTTGTATTGCTTTTCATGATCGAGATATCCGCAAAAGATGCCTATCTGCTTACCACCCTCGGGTGGAACGATCACCACCTCGCCGATCTCCCCCTGCGGTACGGGATTGCCTTTTTTATCAAGCAGTTCAATATGGTACATCGGTGAGATCATCCCCATAGAGCCCTCCACAGGAGTATGCCCCTTCAAATTTCCCATTAGAAGCGTTGTTTCGGTCTGACCGTAGCCCTCGCAAAGAGGAATGCCCGTTCTCTCTGTAAATTGCTTGAACACCTCGGTTGCCAATTTTTCGCCTGCCGTGGATGCGTGGCGGAGATTCGGCATATCGGGGATACCCTTGCGCACAAGATAGCGGTAAACGGTAGGAGGAGCGCAGAAGGAGGTCACACCGTAGCGGTTGATGATGTTCGTCAGCTGCTTCGGCTCAAAATTGTCAAAATCATATACCATGACAGCACTTCCGACAAGCCATTGACCGTAGAGCTTGCCCCAAGATGCTTTTGCCCAGCCCGTTTCGGCTACGGTGAAATGAAGTCCGTCCTCCTCTGCCTGTTGCCAGTATTTTGCGGTGATAACATGAGCCAACGGATAGGTGAAATCATGGATCACGCCCTTGGGATTTCCCGTGGTGCCTGATGTAAAGTACATCAGCATCGGGTCTGTGGCAAGTGTGGGGACACGGTTGAACGTATCATCGGCAGTCTGTATCTCTTTTGTAAGATTGGCAAAGCCGTCCACATCATCCGACTGCACACACCAAAGCAGAGGCGACCTGCCTGTGTTTTTCAGTGCCGCCTTGATATGTTCGGGAACTTCATTTTGCGGCGTACAAATGATAGCATCCGCACATGAAGTGGAGATGCGATATTCAAAATCCTTTACCGTTAGCATATGCGTCGCCGGTATCAGAACCGCACCGAGCTTGTGAAGCGCCACCGCCACGAACCAATATTCATAGTGCCGTTTCAAAACGACGAGTACTCGGTCACCTTTTTTGATACCTTTACTTTTTAACACGTTGGCAACTCGATTGCTGTATTTTTGTATATTCGCAAACGTAAAAATATGCTCTTCATTTTCTGTATTACACCAAACAAGAGCCCTTTTATCGGGAGTCACGGCTGCGATCTCATCCACAACGTCATATCCGAAATTAAAGTCCTTCGGATAGTCAAATTCAAAATTTATCAAATTGCCATCTGCATCAAAATGCTCGCGGCAATATTTTTTATATATGCTCATAGTATTTTTTCCTCTAAATCAGCGGCTCTGTGTCTATCATACCGATCCTGCGGAATCGGTCATACCTTGCCCCGACCAAATCGGGATCTTTTGAGAGTTCTGCAAGCTCATCGGTAAGAAGCGTGCGGATACGGTCATAATATTCCTTTTCTCCAATGTCGCTTTCCGATAAAATACGCTCGATGACACCAAGACTTTTGGCATCCTCTGCGGTCAGCTTGAGGCTTTCGGCTGCCACATCTGCTCTGGCAGAGTCCTTCCATAAAATGCTTGCACAGCCTTCGGGGGATATGACGGAATATACCGCATTTTGGAGCATCCATACTCTGTCCGCAACGGCAAGTGCCAGCGCACCGCCGCTTCCGCCCTCTCCGATAAGGATCGAGATTACGGGAACGCACAAAGTGCTCATTTCCATTAAATTTTCGGCTATTGCCTGACCTTGACCTCGTTCCTCCGCGCCAATTCCGCAATATGCGCCCGAAGTATCCACAAAGCAGATGATCGGTCTGCCAAACTTTTCTGCCTGCTTCATGAGACGGAGTGCCTTTCGGTATCCCTCGGGATGCGGAGCACCGAAATTGCGCTCCACACGCTCTTTTGAGCTATGTCCTTTTTCGATGGCAATGACGGTGACCGGGGTACCGTCAAGGCGCGCCAGCCCGCCGATGATCGCCTTATCGTCCGAATACCTCCGATCACCGTGAAGCTCAATAAAATTCTTGAATATGTTTTTGATATAATCTTGACCTGTCGGACGTTTATTGTCTCGGGCAAGTTTTACCCGATCATAAGGAGATCCGCTCATTTTTTATCCTCCCTGATGCATTTTTATCAACTCCGCAAGTATCTTTCTCTGATCCTTACGCTGAACGATCTTATCGATAAAGCCGTGGGCAAGTACAAATTCCGAGGATTGAAATTCCTTCGGCAGGCTTTGCTTGGTGGTTTGTTCGATGACGCGCTTTCCCGCAAAGCCAACCGTAGCACCGGGCTCCGCAAGGATAATATCTGCCTCCATGGCAAAGCTTGCGGTCACACCTCCGGTTGTCGGATCGGTCAGCACGGCAACATAAAGAAGTCCTACGTCGCTGTGCCTTTTTACCGCGGTGCTCGTCTTTGCCATTTGCATCAGCGACAGGAGTCCTTCCTGCATACGTGCACCGCCCGAAACGGTAAAGCCGATCACGGGCAAACGGTACTTCACTGCATACTCAAACAAGGAGGTGATCTTCTCACCGACAGCACTTCCCATGCTTCCCATCATAAAATAGGATTCCATAGCAAAGATACAGCATTTTTGTCTACCGATCATAGCAGTACCGCAGATCACGGCATCTTCTTCCTCGGCGGCACGCTTTGAGGTTTCGAGTTTGTCCTTATATCCAGGAAAGTCCAAAGGATTGACGGACTTTATATTCGCAAACAGCTCGCAAAAGCTGTTTTTATCGGTAATCATACCGATGCGCTGGCGTGCTTTCATTCTGAAATGGTATCCGCAAGGACAGACGAGGTTGTTTGCCCATAACTTGCTGAGCGGAATATCCTTGTGACAATTCGGGCAATTTTTTTCGGGCTCTCCCGCATCCCTTTGAATGGGGGCTGAAGTTCGCCCGCCTTCCTCAAGATTATTCTTTGGCTTCAAAAAATTAAGCAATGCCATAATAGACCTCCTGCTTTTTTTGACCGACTGCAGTAAACTGCAATCGGTGGCGTGAAAGAGGTGTATTTAGGACTTGCATATGCGTAGCTTTCACGCTTTTCACCTACTTCCCATAAAAGTCAGATCATAATTACCCGAATCGAACCGTTTGTCCGAAACGATACGCAACTGTTCCTCCACGTTGGTCGGAATGCCATCCACCACAAGCTCACAGAGCGCGGCACGGAGCTTACGCAAGGTCTCCTCTCTCGTTTTCGCGCACACGATCAGCTTGCCGAGCAAGGAGTCGTAATAAGGTGTTACCACCGTACCTTCCACAAGACAGGTATCGAAGCGTACGGACGGACCTCCGGGAACATGAAGCATTTTCAACATCCCACAGCCCCCTGCATTGATTCTGCACTCAATTGCCGAGCCAATGATACGAACATCCTTTTGCGTAAAATTCAGCGGAATTCCTGCGGCAATGCGAATCTGCCATTTGACAAGATCGAAGCCTGTCAGCATTTCGGTCACCGAGTGCTCCACCTGAAGCCTCACATTCATTTCCATAAACCAAAAGTTTCCGGATTGATCATAAAGAAATTCCAGTGTCCCCGCACCTACGTAACCAATTTTTTTGATCGCCGCAATCGCTGTTTTTATGATTGTTCCGCGCTGTTCATCGCTGACGGCAGGAGAGGGCGTTTCCTCGATCAGCTTTTGATTTCTTCGCTGTAAAGAACAGTCACGCTCACCGAGACAAACTACGTTTCCCGCTTCATCGGCAAGAATTTGCAATTCAATATGCCGTGCTGGGAAAATATATTTTTCAAGATACATAGAACCGTCACCGAAGGCACTTGCAGCCTCCGATGATGCTTGCACGTATGCATCGTCGATTTCACTTTCATTTTGAATCAGACGAATACCTCGTCCACCACCGCCCGCGCACGCCTTGAGCATCACGGGATATCCGATTCGATTGGCAGCTTTTTTTGCTTCATCGAGGGACGCAACGGCTTTCGTACCGGGAATGACTGTAAGTCCCGCATCACTCATGAGTTCTTTTAATATGGCTTTGTCGCTAAGCCTCTCCATATCCTCGGGATCAGGTCCGATAAATACGATCCCGTTCTTTCTGCAAGCACGCGCGAAATGCGCGTTTTCCGACAGGAAGCCATAGCCAGGATGGATCGCCTGTGCGCCTGCAAGCAGAGCCGTGCTGATGATCTGATTTTCATTTAAATAGCTTTCGACGGCCTCAGCCTTGCCGATGCAATAGCTTTCATCGGCAAGGGCTGTGTGAAGCGCGTTTTTATCGGCTTCCGAATAAACGGCAACGGTTGCAACTCCCATCTCCTTGCAGGCTCTTATAATTCTTACGGCGATCTCACCGCGATTTGCTACTAAAATTTTAGAAAACATAATTTATTCTCCGACAATGGCAAAGGAAAATTCCGCGCTAACGCAGACCAAGCCATTCACGTTTACTGTACCTTCGGCAAAATAGAAGGGATGCTTTGCTCTCTTGATGGAGCATTTTGTTTCGACAGTGTCACCGGGACGGACGGGATTTCTGAATTTGACATTGTTAAGTCCCGTATATACGGGGAGCTTGCCCTCCGTCATCACGTCTGCCATAAGAACACACGCCGACTGTGCGAGAATCTCACAAAGGATCACACCGGGAACAATCGGATTGTTCGGAAAATGTCCTTGCAAAAAGAACTCATTCCCCTTTACCGTGTAGTGTCCAATTGCTGTACCGTCCTGATTATCCACATCATCAAGCAACAGCATATGATCTCTGTGAGGTAAGATGTTTTTAATTTCTTCTCTTGTCATATCTTATCTCCTGATACGGAACAGCTCCGTTCCGAATTCAACTACCTGACCGTTGGTTACCGAGATCTTTTCAATGATTCCGCTTTCCTCTGCGGTGATCTCGTTCATCAGCTTCATCGCTTCAAGAATACAAAGTGTCTGTCCTTTTTCCACACGGTCACCAATGGATACAAACGGCTCGGCGTTTTCCGCCGGAGCGGCATAGAATACGCCGACAATGGGGGATTTTACAACGACACAGCCATCATCCATACCGGTTGCGGGCTGTTCCTCCGATGCCGCAGAAGCTGCCGCAGGTGCTTGTATTACCACAGGCTCACGCGCGACAGAGGGCTGTGTGCGCTCAAGACGAACGACCTTGTTATCTTCGGTTATCTCAAGCCCCGTCAGCTCCAGCTCCTTCATAAGTGCCGCATATTTACGAATATCCGCTTCTTTCACTTTAGATTACCACCTTTCTTAACTATTTGCGCAAAGCGCAAATAGGGGCGTGAACTTGCTAAACACTCGATTTCAGATTTTTTATTGTTCACGCTATCCTCCTGAATGCAAGACACGCGTTGTGTCCTCCGAATCCGAGAGAATTTGAGAGTGCCAAATCAATTTTCTGATTGATAGCAGTACCCGGAACACAATTCAGATCGCACTCCGCATCCTGTTCGTTTAGATTGATCGTGGGGGGAATGATATCCTCGTTCAAAGCGAAAATGCACGCAAGTGCCTCTACCGCGCCAGCCGCACCGAGCATATGACCTGTCATGGACTTGGTGGAACTGACAAAGGCACGCCCCGCGGCTTCTTCACCGAGTGCCTTTTTGATCGCCATGGTTTCGAGCTTGTCGTTCATCGGCGTACCCGTCCCGTGTGCGTTTACGTACACCGTATCGTCTTCGGTATAGCCCCCTTCGCGCATAGCGTCCATCATCGCCTGTGCTCCACCTCTTGCCTCCGGGTGAGGGGCGGTAATGTGGTTCGCGTCACAGGTAGAGCCGTAGCCGCAAACCTCGGCGTAGATCTTTGCTCCGCGTGCCTTTGCGTGCTCGTATTCTTCAAGCACCAGTGAAACTGCACCTTCACCGATCACGAATCCCGCGCGGCGGCTATCGAACGGGAGAGACGCAGCATTTGCATCCTCTGCGGTGGACAGCGCGTGCATATTTACAAAGCCGGCAACGGCAATTGGGGTGATTGCCGCTTCCGCGCCGCCTGTAATTACGGCATCAGCATAACCGTGGCGAATCAGTCGCATAGCTTCACCGATGGCGTTTGAGCCCGAAGCGCAAGCGGTGACCGCAGGCATAGCAGAGCCCCTGCAATCGTATTTAATGGCAATCATACCCGCCGCCATATTGGGGATCATCATCGGCACGAACAGCGAAGAAACTCTGCGCGAACCTTTTTCCAACAGTTTGGTATGCTCGGTCTCAAACGTACTGATACCGCCAATTCCGACACCCATATAAACACCGAAACGCTCGGGCTTGACGTTGCCGACAATTCCGCTTTCTTCTACCGCCTGCTGTGCGGCAATCAAGGCGAATTGCGTATAACGGTCTGTTCGAAGTGTTTCGGATTTCTCCATATAATTAAGAGGGTTAAAATCCTTCACCTCCGCGCCAAGCTTCGTTTTATAATCTGTCGTATCAAATAATGTGATCGGTGCAATACCGTTCTTGCCTGCCCTCATAGCCTCCCAAGTATCACGCACCGTCTTTCCAAGAGGCGTGATCGCTCCAATACCCGTTACAACTACTCTTTTTATATTTTCATTCATAAAAGTCTCCTTATCACTTGCCGCTATGCGGCAAATTTCACTCGTGCGAAGCACGAATTTCACACAGCTTTTCCGTATTTCACATTTTGCAAAGCAAAATATTTCACCGCGATGTAAGCACGCTTACATCGCTATGCCGCCGTCAACACGGAGAACCTCGCCTGTTACGTATTTTGCGTTTACCAAATATGCTACCGCATCTGCAACCTCATCTGCCTCGCCCATTCTTCCAAGAGGGATCATGGTAAGAAGCGGGGTATCCGAATGCGCTTCGGTCATATCCGTCTTGATAAATCCAGGGGCTACAGCATTACAGCGAATTCCTTTTGAGGCATACTCCTTTGCCACTGACTTTGTAAGTCCGATAAGACCTGCTTTGGAGGCGGAATAATTGCTCTGACCTGCATTTCCCATGAGACCCGACACCGAGCTGATGTTAATGATACAGCCTTCCTTGGCTCTCAAAAACAGAGAAGTCACATGGCGGATCATATTGAAAGCCCCCTTCAGATTGGTGTCGAGAACCTTATCAAAATCTTCTTCCTTCATCATTGCCACAAGTCCGTCGCGCGTGATACCCGCATTATTGACGAGAATGTGAGCCGCTCCAAAATCTGCCTTGATCTTTGCGACGGTTTCCTTGACCGTATTAAAATCAGACACGTCACAAGCATAGGCGAGGGCTTTCACACCGTACTCGGCTTTGCATGTTTCGCATACGGCATTTGCCGCCTGTGCATTTCCTGCGTAGATGACCGCAACGTCAGCACCGAAGGACGCGAGCTTGTAAGTAATCGCCGCTCCGATACCGCGCGAGCCGCCCGTGATGATAGCGACCTTTCCCTTTAACATCCCGACACCTCCGAAAGAATAGTCGCAAGATCGGAAACGGAATATACCTTCACATCTGTGCTGATCTTCTTGACCATATTCATAAGTGTTTTTCCGGGGCCGATCTCGATAAACGTATCAATTCCGCATGCAATCATGTTGCGGATCGTTTCTTCCCAAAGGACAGGGCTTTTGATCTGCTCCGAAAGAAGCTCTGCTACGTTCTCACCATATGGCTTTGCCGTCTTGTTCGAATAAAGAACCGCGTCACTCTGATGGAAGGTGACCTTTGAGAGTTCCTCCGCGAACCGAGCCGATGCTTCATTCATAAAGGGAGAATGGAAGCCGCCCTTAACCTTGATCGGCAACGCTCTGCCGCCTGCCGCCTTCACATCTGCCGAGAAGTCTGCCATCTCTCGTGTAAGACCCGCCACCGACACCTGTCCGGGGCAGTTGAAATTCACGGGGTATACTGCGGAATATTTTGCACAAAGCTCCTTTACCGTTTCGTTATCAAGCTTTACGACTGCCGCCATAGAGGTGTCCTGGGCCTCTGCCGCAGATTGCATCAGCTCGCCGCGGCGGCAAACCAACCGAAATCCTGTTTCTTGATCTATAATTCCAGAAAAAGCGGCGGCAACGACCTCTCCAAGAGAAAAGCCCGCAATTGCCTCGGGCTTGATTCCGTGCTCTACAAGAACACTCGCAGCAGCAAGCTCCATTGCAAACAGACAGGGCTGTGTATTTTTTGTTTCCTTCAATTCTCCTTCCGTACCGTTAAAGCATTGCGCCGACGTTTCGGGACGGATCGCATCGCACAGATCAAAGACCTCTTTTGCCACCGGGTACTGCTCGTACAGATCCTTTCCCATTCCCGAGAACTGATCTCCCTGACCCGAAAAAACAAATGCTATTCTACCCATTTCCTGGCTCCCTTCAAAATCGGCTCTACCTCATCCATAATTTCTTTTACAATTTCAGCAGCAGGTTGTTCACGTTTTACCATTGCTGCAATCTGACCTGCGAGGAAGCATCCTTTTTCAAGGTCACCTTCCTGTACCGCCAGACGAAGTGCGCCGACAGCAAGATTTTCGAGTTCATCGTCGGGCATACCGCCGTATTCGGCTTTTGAATAATTCTGCGCAAATTTGGTACGCAGACTGCGGACAGGATGACCGAGGCGCTTGCCGGTGACCATCGTACAAAGATCAGTCGCCTTTATAATTTTTTCTTTATAGGTAGGATGAACCCCACACTCGGTAGCTGATAGGAAGCGTGTTCCAAGCTGAACGCCCTCCGCTCCCAGCATAAACGCCGCCGCAACGCCTCGTCCGTCCGCTATACCGCCTGCGGCGATAACGGGAAGATCGGTCGCATCACACACCTGCGGAACAAGTACCATCGTAGTAAGCTCACCAACGTGACCTCCGCTCTCTCCTCCTTCCGCGATCAGTGCGGTAGCACCTGCTCGCGTCATGAGCTTTGCCATAGCAACCGAAGCAACGACGGGAATGACCTTGATATCGGCATCTTTCCATTCCTTCATATACTTTGAGGGATTGCCCGCGCCCGTGGTCACAACCTCGACCTTTTCTTCGACCACAACGGCGGCAACCTCGTCGGCGTAGGGACTCATCAGCATAATGTTCACGCCGATGGGCTTCGTTGTGAGCGATCTCGCAATTTTGATCTGTTCACGAACATATGAGGCAGGAGCATTTCCGGCGGCGATGAGTCCAAGCCCACCGCCTTCACTTACTGCCGCCGCAAGCTTTCCGTCTGCAATCCAAGCCATACCACCTTGAAATACAGGATACTTGATACCGAGTATTTCACAGATTTTCGATTTGATCATGGCTCAGCCCTGAACCTTGCTTTGAATAAACTTATCAAGATCCGCAACGCTCTCAACCTTCTGATCCAATTCGATCTCTACACCGATCTCATCCTCAAGGCTCATAAGAAGCTCTACGGTGTCGAGCGAGTCGATGCCAAGCTCCGCAAAGGTGCTTTCGGGCTTGATTGTGGAAACATCACAATCGGTTCTTTCTGCGATAACTTTTGCAATAGCGTTAAAATACATGGTATAATACCTCCAAAAATTTTCGAACAATACACTCTCTTTGTGCGCTGTCCGTTGCTATTTATTATACTCACGCCGTGTTCCGCGACGGTTCCACCACAGTTCCACTCTCGTTCCAAAAATGTGAATTGTTTGTGAATTTTTAATGACTTTATCAACAATACCCCCCGTGTAACGGGGGGATTTTTATTATATCTGGTATGAATACTCCGACCATGTTTTCTTTGAAATATGTTTTCTGAAGCCCTTTTCCTTGTCTACATTATTTTGATATTTGGCGGCTTAAACCAGGTAATCAAACATACCGGCATCTACGAAAATTTATTGAAAGCAATCATTGAAGAAAAAGTACTTGTAAATTATGCAAAATTATGATACAATGACAATACACACGATAGATTGGGAAGTAGTATTATGAAAAAATTCGTATATGTTATGGTTGCCTTATTACTGATTTTGGCACTTACCTCATGCGATATTGAACACATTAGTGTACAATTTGACGATGCTATATTAGAAAATGCGAATGTAAGTGTCGGAATTTCTGGCGGTGCTGAAAGCGAATCAGGCTCGGTTACAGATCAATCCAGTGACACAAGCGAAGAAGATCAAACACCAAGTGAAAATGAATCGAACTCGGATACGGATCAATCCGGTGACACAAGCGAAGTAGATCAAACACCAAGTAAAAATGAATCGAACTCGAATACGGATCAATCGGGTAATACAAGCAAAGAAGATCAAACACCCAATAAAAACCAGAACACAAGCGGTGACAAAACAAACCAAAACAATAATACTACCGCAACTCTTGAAAATGTAAATAACGGCGTATTAAAAGAAGCATCTACAGAAACCATGAGTGTTCCCGCAAACATGGAGTTGCGGAGAACAGAAGGTGTCGCAGAGGAAAACAATTCAGTAAACATTCAGGCTACGGTAGTTCTTTATACACTTGACGGTGATGTTGTGAAATGGTTCACAGAAAACGATTTTATTTACGTTATAACCTCCGGCAACAACAGATTGGTCGTTATAGATACAAAAACGATGCTCCCCGTTTCTAATATTCCTCTTGCAGGCGAGCCTGCGGAGATCAATAGTGTAGGAAATAAAATTTATATTTCTTTACCGGATCTATGCAGAATTGATGTTTTTTCAAAATCCAACTGTGTGAAAGAATCTTCTCTTTATTTTGACCACGAGGTATCATCTTTTTGTATAGACGGCAATTACATCTATTATTCAGAGCATGACCAGTTTTGTAAGGTGTTTAAGAAAAATCTTGTTACAAACGAGTTGACAATGGTACAAAATACCGGTCTTAACACTTTTTATTTTCCAAAATTGTACCTGAATGAGGAAGATAGAATTTTGTATATTGGAGAGTCTGGAAGTACCGGAAGTGCGCTTTATTATTATGATGCAGACACATTAGCCCTTAAAAGTGTATTTAAGAAAAATGACTACGGCATCATGAATCACACACGAGAAATTTTCCATCTTGGGGATGAAATTTTCTGGGGTAACTATCGCCTGTCAGATACAAACGCAAAGGAATTAGTAGGTAGGTAGGTACGGAACCACTGCTTATGGTAGCGTGACTTTTGCGTCAACAGAAGTGGTTTCAACATACGAGGGACTTTTCTTGGCGGACACGTATGAGTGTATCGTTAACTATTTTGATGCAGGATTTGACTTTGAGTACATACTCATTACCGAATCCTACAATGTCTTCTTTAGACAAAGATCTATTGAAAAAAATATTATTCTCGGGGTAAATTTCGAATTGCAATAAATGCCGGGAACGATTTGAGAATGGTCTTCACCTATTTCGGTTTCATTTTCCATTTTTTCTATGAGCGAAATACAGATACGGACCTTATAATCATATTTTATAAACAACTCAATCACCGTTCCTATATATTGCCCAAGTGCCCAAGGCATAGTAATTTTTGAGGGGCTGACCGCTTTTTTCGGTCAGCCCCTCTTTGATTTACACCTTCTTCCACGTTTTCGGACTAAACAGAATGAATACGGGAAGTATTTCAAGTCTGCCAAGCATCATGGTAAGAGTGAGTATTATTTTTGAAAATACGCTATATCCCGCAAAGCTTGCGTACGGTCCAACCGCCTCGAATGCGGGGCCGACGTTAGAAATACAGGTTAGCGCCGCCGAGAAATTAGAGAAAAATCCGTGCTTTACAGTATAGGTTCCGGCATCGGACACAACTGTTACAACCTCACCGTTGATGGGGTCGAAGGATAGCAGGAATATTGCCGCTACCAATATGAAGAAGTAGAGCGTAATAAACGCGAATACATCGCTGATCGTCTTTTCCTCCAAGGACTTCCCTTCGAATTTTGCTTTGGGAACGTAGCGGGGATTAATGAGCTTTCGCACGTTGATATACGCGCCCTTCATAGCAATTACGATTCTTGACATCTTGATACCGCCTGCGGTAGAGCCTGCCATCGCACCGATGAACATAACCACTATGAGCGTGGTTTTCGCGAGCATGGGCCACACGTCATAGTCCGTGGTCGTATAGCCGGCGGTGGTCATCAAAGATGCCACTTGAAACAGAGAATGTCTGAAGGATTCCTCCGTGGTATAGACCTGCGGGAAGGACTCAAACCTACCCACAAGACTAATAAACACAAAGGCAACCGCCGAGCCGATAATGAGAAAATAGCTTTTAAATTCCTCACTCTTGAATACCTGGCGGACCTTTCCGATCAGCAACAGGTAGTAAAGGCTGAAATTGCATCCGAACAAAATGAGGAATATTGCCATCACATACTGCGAGAAGGGATGAAACAGCTCCATGCTACCGGGGATAAAGCCAAAACCGCCCGTTCCCGCGCATCCAAAGGTAGCAAGTAAGCTAAAGAAAAACTGCTCGTTCTCATATCCGGGGATCGGCTCGTCAAGCATCAGAATCATCACCTCCAGCACTGTCATACCGAGATAGATGAGGTACAGTATCCTTGTCGTTACCTTCATTTTGGATACAATCTTACCGACCTGCGGTCCGGGACTTTCCGCGCGGAGCAGGTGCATCGAGGAACCCTCATTGCTTTCGGGGATGAAGATCAGCACGAATACCAAGATACCCATACCGCCGATCCAGTGGGAAAAGCTTCTCCAAAATAGCGTGGAATGAGATACTGCTGTGATGTCGGGAATCACGCTTGAGCCCGTGGTGGTGAAGCCCGACATGATTTCGAACCAAGCGTCTACGTAGTTGGGAATATCACCGTTCAGTACAAACGGGACAGCGCCGAACAGCGTCATAACGATCCAAACAAGAGCTGTCAGCGCAAAGCCCTCCTTCTGATAGAGCTGATCTCTTCTCGGCTTCGGAATTTGCAATAAAAATCCGAGAAGCGCAAGCATAAGAACGGGGATCAGAAAGGCGAGAATGTTTCGGATACCTTCTTTATAAATTAGGGAAACGGCAAGAGGCGCGATCATCAGGATCGCCTCCAGTATCATAATCTTGCCGAGAATTTTTCCGAGTTTTTTATAGTTCATATTGCACCGCCGCCTTACTCAAAAATATCCGTCAGGTCATCGAAGTTCTTGTGTGCGGTTACAACAATGACGTTATCGCCTTGCTTGATACAGGCGTTACCGTCTGGGATAATGACCTCGCTCTGTCTGATGATACACGCAATCAGACAGTTTTCCTTGATCTTTAATTCCCTCAGCGGCTTATCGTAGATGCGTTCGTGCTTCTTCGCGAAAAACTCCAGTGCCTCAACCTGATTGTTTACCAAACGGTAAAGCGTCAGTACGTTACTGCCCCTTGTGTTGGCAAGCGCACGGATATAGCTGATGATTCGGTCCGCCACGATGTCTTTGGGAGATACGTTATTATTGATGCCCAGCTCATCGAGCATACCATAGAGGTCGTCGCTCTTGATCTGCGTGATGGTCTTTCTGACCTTCATTTTATTGGCAAACATCGACACGACCATGTTTTCCTCATCAATGTCGGTGAGAGCAATAAAAGCATCCATCGCCTCGAGCCCTTCCTCAAGAAGCAGATCGTGCTGCGCGCCGTTGCCGTGAATCACGGTGACACGGGGCAAGCTGTCTGCCAATTCCTCCGCGATTTCCTTGTCGCTTTCGATCAGCTTGATCTTATATTTCTTTTTTGACAGCTCATCGGCAAGATAATATCCGATCTTGCTGCCGCCGACGATCATAATATTTTTCAGCGGAGAACGGATCAAATTGATCTCAGCCAAAAAGTCACGCAAGGATTTTGCATCCGAGGTCAGATGGATCCGGTCTCCCTCGTTGATGGCGAAGTTACCTGTCGGGATAATCACACTCTGCCCTCTCTGAACAGCGCAGATCAACACCTTTGTAGTCAGCTTCTTGCCCAGAGAGATCAGTGTCTCCCCGATCAAGGCACAGCCCTTTTCAGCAACGATCTCCACAAGCAACACTCTGCCGCCCCCAAAGTGCTCAACCTGTGCGATGGACGGAAGGTTAATAAGATTAAATATTTCGGTTGCCGTGTCCTTTTCGGGATTGACGATCATAGAGATACCGAGCTCGTCCTTCATTGCCATGATCTGCTTACGGTAATCGGGATTTCGGACACGTGCAATGGTATTCTTCACGCCGATCTTCTTTGCCACAAGGCAGGCAAACACGTTCAGCTCGTCACTGTTCGTCAGCACGATAGCCAAGTCAGCCCCCTTAACACCCGCTTCTCTTTGAATATCAAGACAAGCACCGTTACCGACAACGCCCGATACGTCATATTTTTCGATAAGACTTTCGATCTTATCCTTGTCCTCGTCGATGATCGTGACGGTATGACCTTCGCCCGACAGACTTTTCAGTATGGTCTTGCCAATGGTACCAAGACCGATGATTACGATTTTCATAGTTGCAAACTCCTATCATAGCATACAATGTTATCGCACGTTCAAATGAACATATTCGCTTTCTTGCTTCACGCTTGTATACGCGGGACGAATGATCTTGCCCGCATTCTGTATTTCTTCCATACGGTGAGCACTCCATCCCGCGATTCTCGCAACAGCGAAGATAGGAGTGAAAAGCTCGTAAGGAAGCCCCAGCATCTTATATACCATACCCGAATAAAAGTCTACGTTGGCACTGACACCCTTATACATCTTGCGCTTTTCCGCAATCATTTCAGGCGCGAGCCGCTCCACGGCTTCGTAGAGCTCGAATTCCTCTTGCATTCCCTTTTCTTCGGAAAGCTTTTTGGCATAGGTACGGAGAATATCCGCTCTCGGATCGGAAAGCGAATATACGGCGTGTCCCATACCGTATATAAGTCCTGCCTTGTCAAAGGCTTGCTTATCAAGAAGCTTTGCAAGGTGATCTCTGACGGCACCTTTGTCTCTCGTGTCAATAGTCGCTTTCATATCGTCGAACATCTGCACAACCTTAATGTTCGCACCGCCGTGGCGCGGTCCTTTGAGTGAGCCGAGTGCCGCCGAGATAGCAGAATAGGTATCCGTTCCCGACGACGTTACAACGTGGGTTGTAAAGGTGGAGTTATTACCGCCGCCGTGCTCCGCGTGAAGAACAAGGGCAAGGTCAAGCAGTTTTGCCTCGAGAGGAGTATATTTTCCGTCCTCTCGAAGAATGTATAAAAGGTTTTCAGCCGTGTTCAGTTCCTTTTTAGGATAGTGAATAAATAGGCTGTTATTTTTGTGATAATGTTGGAAGGATTGATAACCGTAAACCGCAAGTAGCGGAAATTCAGCTATGAGCTGCAAGCATTGACGCAGAATGTTTGCGGTGGATATATCATCGGGATTTTCGTCGTAAGCATAGAGTGCCAGCACGCTTCTCGACAGTATATTCATCATATCCTTACCGGGTGCCTTGAGGATCATATCACGAACAAAAGAAGGCGGCAAGGAACGGTATGCGGAAAGCTGCTCGCAGAACCGCGCAAGCTCTTCTTTATTCGGCAACTTGGAAAACAGAAGCAAATAGACCGTTTCCTCAAAGCCGGGGCGGTCATCGTCAAGAAAGCCCTTGACAATATTTCTCACGTTGATTCCGCGGTAATATAACTGGCCCTCACAGGGAATCTCATTCCCTTCCCCATCCTTATCCTTTGCCTTGATACGGGAAATCTCGGTCAATCCCGCGACAACACCGTTTCCGTTGATGTCACGCAGTCCGCGCTTTACATCGTGCTGTGCATACATTTCGGGAGCGATATGGTTGCTTGTGTCAGACTGAGCCGCAAGCTCTCTTATGTAGGGTGTAATTTCGGAATAGTTCATTTTCTACCTCCTTTACGGTAACGCGTCACGACCCGGTATTTTTTCAAGCGGTGGCGTTGTTCACGGACCGCGAACGGTTGCAGAAGCGGTCGCTCACAGTAAAATCATGGCTGAAACGATGCATAAATACATGCAATCGTTAAAATCGTAACGGTTCCCTTTTATCTTTCTCCATCGAGCTCCATCGAGACATGCCAAAATCATAATGTGCGGTAAAGCACGATTTCCTCCATTATAACATATTTTTATGAGAAAATCCACCGAAAATACAAAAATATGATAAATATGATAAAATGCCGTTTACTTAAGCGGTTCTATTGGATCCGAATCTCGCTTGTTACATTGTTATGCTGTATTATACCATAAATACTGCAAAAAAACAATTGCAAAAGGTGGCAAAGACTCGCTCTTTACCACCTTTTCTCGTCATTTATCCGTATATTTGTTCCAGCTCGTGCTGAATTTCCTCAGCGCGTGCAATCTGATCGTTCAGATTCCATTTTCCGATGTTCACACCGTCACGCATAAACATCGAGCCACACTGATGGAAGTAGAACACAATATTGCGCTCCTTGGCTTCAAGAAACAGATCTCTCACCCATTCCCACATAATGGGTCTGACCTCGTTCTTAGGTGACATCTCACCGCCGACATTGACACATTTAATAAGTCCCGTGTCGAGATATTTACCGAGTGATATAGGCGCAATCAGCGGTGAGCAGAACACCTCTCTGTGTTTGACGGGAGCTGCAAGGAAGGCTTCAAGTCGCTTGTCTGCCATTTCTTGATTCTCAATAGAAATACTGATATGTACATACTCCCAGCCCTCGCCCCAATCGGCAGGCACGCAATCCTTGATTCGTTCGGGACGCTTTGTGGTTGTTACGAAGATGCAGTCCTTTCTGCGACGGATGAAATCCCAGCATCCGCCACGCCATTCATCCGCTTCTTCAATAAAGAAGTCTGAGGAAAAGCAGAGTTTGACCAGCGAGCCGGGAGGACAGTCCTTGTCCTTCAGCTCATAGGTAGTCTTTCCTTTTGCGATAATAGTGGTGTCACGTCCGTATCTTCTGTCCATCTTGTAAACGAAGCAATTTTTGCATCCGGGACTTACCTTTTTACAACCGTGCCAAGGATTCCACGGTATTGCCTTGTTAATTTCATTGTTTTGCATGGTTATACCTCTTTCGTTTTCAATTATTCAATTACTTTTTACTTTTAATTCTGCCAATGCCGCATAATGCAACACTTCAAATTTTTCGGGTGCAATCTCCGAGAGCAAGTCTTTATGCTCCCGATCCCATTGATCAAGCTTGTCCTGGGAAAGCGATGCCCCTACACCGCGGCAGGCACGCAACCGCCCATGCCACGTATCCCGTGTAAATGGCACAGAAAGGTCATATTCCTCGTGTCCGACCACATCAAAATAGTCATACATCACATCAGGAATTGGAATGGATTTCTTGGTCTCACCCGCCCCCGACCAATTGAGGCTATATTTTAGCACCAAGCTCTCGCTTGCTCCCGCAATCTTATCTTCAAAAGGCAGCCACGCCATATAAAGTATAAGCAAGCGTCCGTTCGGCTTCAACATTTTTGCCAATTTCGGAGCCACTTTTCATGGTCAAAATACCAAAAGCATTGACAAGCGGTGATCACGTCAAAGGAATGGTCGGGAAAATCAATATTCTCTGTGGCAATCGGATAAAAGTCGATATCCATCTCAAACTCGCTTGCCAAACGCTTTGCCTCAACGATCTGATTTTCAGAGATATCCGTACCCGTCCATTTTGCGCCATAGCGGTACATATTTCTTGGCAACACACCCGTTCCCGTACCGAGATCCAATACGGATTGTCCGTTGACGCATAGGCTTTTTTCTATGATTTTTTGATAAAATACTTCTGGATAGATATCGCGGTATTTGGCATAATCCGAAGATGTTTTGCCAAAGTCAAATGCTTTACCCGCATCTATTTTCTTGTTTTGAATCCCCATTTTAATTTCCTTCAAGCGGTAGTTACCGCGTTATTTCCTTGAGTGCAACTTGTGTTTTTTCAAGCAAACGGACAAGCGCATCAAATTCTGCTTCTCCGAGCTTTGCTTCAATCGTTTTTAAGTATTCGGTCTGCCTTACTTGGGCTTCATCGGCAAGAGCTTTTCCTTTTTCGGTAGGGCGGACGAAAAAGCTTCGTTTATCCACACCCGAGGCTTCCTTGCAAATGTATCCTTTTTTAAGGAGTGCCTGAATGTGTGCCGCAATCATAGGCTTCGATACACCGATCATTTCGGCAAGCATTAAGGGCGTGAAATCTCCGTCACGCCGGGTGATAATATTGAGCACCCCCATCTCGCTCGGTCTGATCGGCAGACCCTTTTTCAATGCCGTATAATCTCTTGAAAACTTAGAAAATACGATATTGGCGTTCATATATTTATCCACGTCGTTTCTCCTTACAGCTTGACAGTTTCGGTTCACTGATTGGTAAACCACTTAGCTTCCGCTTCCAAACAGTTCATCCGCATGAACTATTATAGTTCATTTACACGAACATGTCAAGAGGCTTGGCGCATCATTCACAAAAAAGCACCCTTTTTTTCTTTCACAGGGAACTTGTTGAAATTAGCACACACCGACGATATCTGCCAATAATCCTACTGTTTTCTCCGAATTTAGCTTATTTTTCATTGATAAAATTTTAGCACTCGACATCAAAGAGTGCCAAAGTTTACACTTAGTACATAAAAAGAAAATGATTATTTCACAATTTTGGTGTATTCTTATGTCGTAAAAAGAGATGCGGAATCCAAGGGTTCGGATCTCCGTATAAATTCCACTCTTTTCACAAACAATATGAAAAACAAATCGATAAGGAGGATTCTGTTATGTTTGAACTTACACCCTTTGCCCGCGGTAATCACCTATTTGCCGCATACGACCCTTTCAAAGAAATGGAGGAATTTGAAAAGCACTTTTTCGGACGGCAGCTTCCTGCCTTCAAAACCGATATCCGCGAAACCGAGCACGCATATATTTTGGAGTCTGATCTGCCCGGATTTCGAAAAGAGGATATCCGCGCCGAAGTCAGAAACGGTACCCTTACCATTCACGCGGAGCATAGATCCGAGCATGATGAAAAAAATGAGAAAAACAATTATATCAGACGGGAGCGTTCCTACGGCTCCTTTACACGAAGCTTCGATCTTGACGGTATCAAGAGCGACGAAATTACCGCCTCCTACAAGGACGGAGTACTTTCGCTGACCTTACCCAAGGCAGAGGCAAAACTCGAAGAAGGCAGACAGCTTGATATTCAGTAAATATTCGGGGAACCCTTCTTCGTAAAGGGCTCCCCGCTCTATTTTACAAACGGACGAGGTACTTATTTATGAACATGAATCAATTTACGCAAAAAAGTATAGAAGCACTCAGGGATATGCAATCCCTCGCTCTTCAAAACGGTAACCAACAGGTCGAACAAATACATTTACTCTCTGCTCTCGTATCGAAAGAGGACGGACTGATTCCGAATCTGATCACGCAGGCGGGTGCGGCAGTCGGGAACGTAAGGACTCTTACCGATGAGGCGATCCATTCTCTGCCCAAGGTATCGGGAATGCAGGCAGACAAGCTGTATATTTCCCGTGAGCTTGACCACGTATTTACCGAAGCTGAGGCACAGGCAAAGAAGATGAAGGATGAGTTCGTTTCCGTAGAACACCTGATGCTCGCACTCTTTGCCAAAGCTGATATGAAGGTTAATGATATTTTCAGAAAATCAGGGTTGACAAAGGATGCGTTTTTAGCTGCCCTCAAAAATATTCGAGGCAACAGAACGGTAACGAGCGACAATCCCGAAGAGACCTACGACGTACTAAACAAATACGGTCAGGATCTTGTGGCAAAGGCGAAGGAGCAAAAGCTCGATCCCGTCATCGGCAGAGACGAGGAAATACGAAACGTCATCCGCATCCTGTCGAGAAAGACGAAAAACAATCCCTGTCTCATCGGTGAGCCCGGCGTAGGTAAGACCGCTATCGCGGAAGGACTTGCCATCCGTATTGCCAAGGGCGACGTACCCGATAACTTAAAGGAGCGCATCATCTTCTCCCTGGATATGGGCGCGCTGATCGCAGGCGCAAAATTCCGAGGTGAGTTCGAGGAACGCCTTAAGGCTGTTTTGGAAGAGGTCAAAAACAGCGAAGGCAAGATCATTCTGTTTATTGACGAGCTTCACACCATTGTAGGCGCGGGCAAGACCGAGGGAGCCATGGATGCGGGCAACCTGCTGAAGCCCATGTTGGCTCGTGGTGAGTTGCACTGTATTGGTGCTACTACACTCAACGAATACCGCCAATATATCGAAAAGGATGCTGCTCTGGAGCGTCGTTTCCAGCCTGTTATGATTCCAGAGCCCACGGTGGAGGATACGATCTCCATTTTGCGAGGCTTGAAGGAACGGTATGAGGTATTCCATGGCGTGAAGATCCACGATGGCGCGCTGATTGCCGCCGCTACTCTTTCTGACCGTTACATTTCTGACCGTTTTCTTCCCGACAAAGCCATCGACCTTGTGGACGAGGCGTGCGCGCTGATCAAGACTGAAATGAACTCCATGCCATCCGAAATGGACGAGGTCGCCCGTAAGATCATGCAACACGAGATCGAAGAGGCGGCACTGAAAAAAGAGGATGACAGGCTCTCCAAGGAGCACCTAAAGGAAATACAGGCAGAGCTTGCTGATATGCGTGCCGCCTTCAACGAAATGAAATCCAAATGGGATATTGAAAAGCAATCCATTGAAAAGCTACAAAAGCTTCGGGAGGAAATCGAGCAAACAAATGCTGAAATTGAGCGGGCGCAGAACGACTACGACCTTGCCAAAGCCGCCGAGCTGAAATTCGGCAAGCTTCCCGAACTGAAAAAACAGCTTGAAGAGGAGGAACGCCGAGCAGAAGCGTCGAGCAACAGCAATTCTTTGCTCCGCGACAAGGTTTCCGAGGAGGAGATCTGCCGGATTGTTGCAAGATGGACGGGGATTCCCGTTGCCAAGATCATGGAGAGCGAGCGTGAAAAGCTTCTCGGTCTGGAGGATATTCTGCATCAGCGTGTGATTGGTCAGGATGAAGCCGTCACCAAGGTAAGCGAAGCCATCCTTCGTTCCCGCGCGGGTATTAAAGATCCGAGACGTCCCATTGGCTCTTTTCTCTTCCTCGGTCCTACGGGTGTCGGTAAGACCGAGCTTGCCAAGGCTCTTGCCGAGGCTCTGTTTGATGACGAGAAAAGTATGATCCGTATCGACATGAGCGAGTATATGGAGAAATATTCTGTCTCCAGGCTGATCGGAGCACCTCCTGGATACGTAGGCTATGACGAGGGCGGACAGCTGACCGAGGCGGTACGCAGGAAGCCTTATGCCGTGATCCTCTTTGACGAGGTAGAAAAGGCTCACCCCGACGTATTTAACGTACTCTTGCAGGTACTGGACGACGGACGGATCACTGACAGCCAGGGCAGAACGGTAGATTTCAAGAATACGGTCATCATTCTGACCTCCAACCTCGGTTCTAATCTTATTTTGGAGGGCATCACGCAAAACGGTGAGATCAGCGAAGAGGCAAGGCAAAGCGTCTCCGAGCTGCTCAAACGCAGTTTCCGTCCCGAGTTTCTCAACCGTCTCGATGAGATCGTATTCTACAAGCCCTTGACAAGGGAAAACATTGACGGCATCGTCGACCTGCTGATCGCGGATCTTGACCGTCGCTTGAAGGATAAGCAGCTTCATATCAAGGTCACCCCGGCGGCAAAACGCTTCATTATGGATTCGGCATACGATCCCGTGTACGGAGCGAGACCCCTCAAGCGGTTTATTCAATCTCGCATTGAAACACTCCTTGCCAAGGAGATCATCGGCGGAGATATTGAACCGGACAGCGTACTGACGGTAGATTGTGACACTTCCATGCTTTTTATATCTCGGGCATAATGAAAGAGGCTGTCTCAAATCTCTGATTTGAGACAGCCTGCCGTTACGGACAGCTCGAACCGATTTTTTTCAAAGCGAAGCAAGCCCTCGTCCCGCATCTTACAAAGCTCCTTTGACATGGCACTTCTGTCCACCGACAGAAAGTCCGCAAGCTGTTGGCGGTTATAAGGAATAGCAAAGCTTCCGCTTCCCTTTCGCTTTGCCTCCTCCGACAAATAGGAAATCAGCTTATCCCGTGTCGAGTGCTTTGACATGTGCCCCAGCTTCTGAACGAGCCTTCTGTTTTTCTCGGAAATGGCGAAAAAAAGATTTTGAACCACCATCGAATGGAATCGACAAGCAGAGGAACAGACGGTCATGATCTTGCGCACATCGAACAGGATGACCGTACTGTCCTCAATCGCTATCACGTCATTCATGATTGCGCCGCTTTCAGGCGCTATATAAGCCTCTCCAAACATTTCTCCCACGGAAATACGTCCCAATATACTTCGATTGCCCCAATAATCCTCTCTCTGAATGTGCAGATCTCCCTCCGCAAGCACCATAAGGTGTTGCAGATCTTCCCCTTGTCTGAATACGTATTCTCCCTTTTCATAATGACGGAGAGCGGCATCGAGACAGGGAATCATCGCGGTGATCTCGTCCTCAGATACTCCGGCAAACAGCCGTGTTTTTTTCAGTGTTGAAATAAATGTTTTCATTTTTCTCTCTTTTCGTTGCAAAAACAACAGACTTTTTGGGTTTATTATACTATAATATAGACGCAAAGTCAAGAGTTAAAAAAGGAGACAGAAAATGATCAGAAAAATTATAAAAATCGACGAGGAAAAATGCAACGGTTGCGGGGCATGCGCCGCCGCTTGTCACGAGGGAGCCATTGAGATGATTGACGGAAAGGCAAGGCTGACGCGCGAGGACTACTGCGACGGTCTTGGGGATTGCCTGCCCGCATGTCCTGTGGATGCCATCACCTTTGAGGAACGGGAAGCCCCCGCATACGACGAAGCGGCGGTACTTGCTTCCAAAAAAGAAAAAGAAAAGGCTCCCCTTCCCTGCGGATGTCCCGGTACGAACTCCAAGCGGATCAAGCGGGAGGAACAGGCTTGCCCCTCCCCCGCTGTGTCTATATCCAGCCGTCTTTCTCAATGGCCCGTACAAATCAAGCTCGTCCCCCCCAACGCTCCCTACTTTGACGGGGCAAATTTGCTGGTAGCGGCTGATTGTACCGCCTACGCCTACGGAAATTTTCACAATGAGTTCATCCGTAATCATATCACACTGATCGGTTGCCCCAAGCTGGACGAGGGTGATTATGCCGACAAGCTTACCTCCATCATTGCTAATCATAACATTAAAAGTGTAACCGTGGTACGTATGGAGGTTCCCTGCTGCGGCGGCATTGAAAACGCTGTCAAGCGCGCGCTGATGGCAAGCGGAAAATTCATCCCGTGGAGGGTCGTAACCATTTCCACGGACGGAAGCATTTTGGAATAACGCAAGCGACGGCATAAAAGAAGATGAATAGACAAAAGCGTTCACATCAAGATATCGATCTGGTGTGAACGCTTTTTATCTATTCTCCACAGCCATTTTTCAACGGCTCCCTTGTTTTAGTTTTGCCGTTAGGACGGAGAAAGCCGCCTCACGTTTTTAACACGACCTTGAACCCAATATGGGTGGTGTCCTTTCGATACGCGCTGATTTCCCCCCGGTGCTTGCTGACAATGGATTTGGCAATCGAAAGTCCCACACCAAAGCCGCCGGTGTAGGTTCTCGCCTTGTCCGCGCGGTAAAAACGGTCAAACAGTCTATCCAGTGCTATCCCGTCTACGGCTCCATAGGTATTCTCTACAGTTAAAACGATATGTCTTCGTTTTCTCAGCGTGACCTCAATTTCACCGCCCTCGTCGCAGTATTTAACAGCGTTATCCAACAAAATAACAACCAGTCTTCGAAGCAATGCTTCGTCTCCGCGGCAGAGGATCCCCTCGCTCACCTGAGAGCGGAGTAGCTTTCCTCGGTGTGCCGACAGAGCCTCAAATTCCGACACCGTATCCGAAACGATCTCGCTCACGGATAATTCAGCCTCCCGAAGCCCCCGCTCATCCTCATCCATACGGGAAAGAGACACCAACTGGTTGACCAGCTCCGTCATTCGGTGTCCCTCGGACCGAATGTCGTTCAGCCATTCATTTTCCCCCAACTCTGCCTCGGCAATGTCCAGATTGGCGAGGATCAGAGTCAGAGGTGTTTTCAACTCGTGATTGGCGTCCGTGATAAATTGCTTTTGCTTCTCATAGCTTTCCGCAATGGGCTTCATGACCCGTCCCGAGAAGATTACGATCAGACAAAGAATGACCAGGGCGGATGAGATCAATACCATTCCGGAAATCAACAGAGATTGTGCCAACCCGGAGCGGTTCATGGTTCCGTCAACGAATACCACGGCTCGTCCCGTCTGAGTATCAAAAACCTTATATCGGTAATTGTCCACCCAGCCGCGATCCTTCTCTCGCTTCAACACCTCTCCGGCATATGCCTCCGCAGCTTCATGGTCCACAGCGTAAATGGACTCCGTATCGCTCCTCGCCACATTCCCGCTCCCGTCAAACCAAACCGTAAAATAACGGGTAGAAAACCGTGTTTCGGGAGTAATGAAGGCGGCACCGTCATCGGACATCGGTTCCCCGGGACGCGGCGGTCTGCTTCCAAAGGAATCGGGAAAATTTCCGTCTCCCAGAGAAAGGCTGTCCGTCAAGGTATCCAGGGTTTTGTTCATGGATGAAATATTCAATACGCTGATGATACCGTAAATCAGTATGATAACGGCAAAAATGGACAGGGCGCAAATCAAAATAAATTTTCGCTGTAACCGGTATATCATGGATTCTCCTCCAGTACGTATCCCGCGTTTCTCACAAAGCGTATTTTTACCGGCGCGCCGATTCCGTCGATCTTCTTTCTGATATTGGAAAGGTGAACCCATATCACACTGGTATCCACACTGGTTTCCCAGCCCCAAATGTGCGTCAGGAATTGTTCAGCACTCACGATCATATTCGGCTTTTGCATGAGCATCTCCATGACCTGAAATTCCTTACCGCTCAAAGCCTGCGTATTTCCCTCGTAGCTCAGCTCATAGGTGGAGCGGTTCAGCCTCATTCCTCGGTAAGAGAGCGTATCGGGTGTATAATTGTCCTTTCGCCGAAGCATTGCTCTGACTCTCGCCAGAAGCTCCGGGGTAGAAAATGGCTTAGGCAGATAATCGTCGGCTCCCGCATCCAATCCCTCGATCTTTTGATAAGTCTCGGTTCTGGCAGTGAGGAAAAGCGCGGGCGTATGGATCCCATGTTGCCGAAGCTTCCGCAAAACCGTTACTCCGTCCATTCCCGGCATCATAATATCAAATACCAATCCGTCGTATTCGTCACTGGAGGCAAAGTCAAAGGCTTCGGTTCCGGTAGTCACACCGTCCACCAAATAGCGGTTCATCTCAAATATGCGCACAAGGCTCTTCAGGAGCTTGGGATCATCCTCCGCAACTAAAATTCTCATACCTTTCTCCCTCCGTCGGTCTGTATCGCTTTCATTATATCACAAACCGAAGAAAAAATCAATTCCAAGCTACTCCGTTGCCGTCCAAAGCATCGGAGAAGGAATTTTCCGAGGAGAAGGAGGCGGAGGAGCTTCCCAGGTAGAGTACCAGTCCCGAAAGCTTACACGGGATTCTGACAGTAGCCACCGTATCTCCGCTCACCTTGACGGTCAGATAGTCCCCGGCACTCAGCGATACCGTTTTGGAGCTTCCCACCGTACTGAAGCTCTGACAATGCTTTGCTTCGCTCGTCATCCCTCCGGAGGGCATCACAGCAATAACCGAGCCTCCCGTATAGGAATAGCCCTGCTCCGTATCAATGGAGGAATTGCCGTTCCCCGTGGAGATCACGACGGTATTCCCTCCCGAAAACGAAAGTCCCGAATAAGAGGTACGGCTGTTGGAGTCTATACCGTCTCCGCCGGCATAAACATATACGGTGCCCCCCTCAATGGCAATAGCGGTTCCGGAGGTTGCCGTACCGTTCATACCGTCATCTGAAGAGACCAGGGATACGTTTCCTCCCGCGATTCTCACGTTGGTTCCTTCCAAGCCCTCGTAACTGTCGGCAACCGTTACGGTTCCTCCCAGAACCGTAAGTGTACCGTCGGCATGGATCCCATCGTCATTGCTGTAAACGGCGACGCTCCCGCCGCTGATCTTGACGCTACCCGTTGGGTCTTCCCCATTTTCCAGCACCGTATCCTGATTGGCGTGAATGGCATCATCGTACGCTTTCACGGTAACCGTTCCCTCAAGGATCCGAATCTCATTTGCCGCCTTGATCCCCTTGGTGGAATGATCCCCCTTGTCCGTATTGCCATCCTGCATCCCCCCGGGACCGCCCATGCCGCCATGACCTCCCATTCCACCGGACCCGCCCATTCCCCCGCTGCTGACCGAGGTGGTATAATTGGTCCAGCTATACCTGAGACCGGAGCCAGAGCTTGTCAGTGCAAGAGTATCGTATCCCTCGTTGATGGATAAATAGTCGGAGGACACCACACAGTCATTTTCTTGTCCTGAGGTCATATCCGAGGTATAAACAAACAATTGCAGCTTGCTGTATTCGCTCTTTTTGGGGAAGGAATAGTAATAATAATTGCTTCTTCCTCCCGAAACACTGGAGTGATACTCGGCATTGACCCAACAAACATCCTGGTCAGAATTGTAATATTTGACCGAGTACTTATAATTTTTGCCGGTAAAACGGATATAGTACGTCTCCCCGTCCACCGCCGTAACCTCCTCCGAATAGTTGGAATATTTATCCGTATAGATTTTCAGAACTGTGGTGTTGTCGTCGATCACCGCGTCATAGGCGGCATCGATCCCATCGCAGGCGGCGTAGATCTCATGCTCTCCCCCTGTAATTGAAACGGTTCCCCGCTGATTTCCTTTTTCGGAGATATCACTGTTTACGGTCTTGATCCCGTCTCCCTTGGAAGCGATCAGCGTGGTAGATGCCCCGGTGATTTCTACGCTGTCGTTTCCCTTCAGGGCATTGTCGGTACAGGCAACGAGCAGTGTGAGATTCTTAACCTGTAAGTCGTCCTTCCCGTGGATCCCGTTGTTGTTTTCCGATACCACCGTCAGTGCCCCTTTTCCGCAGATCTCCAGATCCACCGTCGAATAAATCGCACCGGAAAACAGACTCTCGTCCTCCTTTGCCACCTCGTCGCGGGTATCGTAAATATAATTTTTGCAATCCTTCTTCGCGGTAAGGGACACCTCGCTTCCGCTCTTGATCAAGATGGGATTCGCGGCACTGCTCACCAGAGAAAGTCCGTGCATTTCCAGGTCGAACCGATATCCGTCTCCCACGTCGATTACAATATTACCGCTGAACCTACCCGATATCGAATAAACCGAGTCCTCGCTGACCTCGGTAAAGGTCAAGGTATTTCCTTCCAGCATGTAACGATCTGGGGTTCCCGAGACGCAGGTCACGGTTAGCTCCTTGAGCTCTCCCTCAAAATACCCGTCGTACGCGCCAAGAGCATTCAGATCCTCCCCAAAGGTATCGTCCTTGTCGCCAAGCTCTGCGGCGGCTTCGTTTTCGGGGGCGGAAATTTCACCGGCATCCTCCGCTTTCTTTTTACATCCCGCCAGCAAGACCACGAAACACAACAAGAATGACAAAAGTCTGATCACACATTTCTTCATAAAGGCTCCTTCCTTT
This sequence comes from Clostridia bacterium, assembly GCA_017462125.1. Next base: position 28,310 of record JAFTRQ010000166.1, read on the forward strand.
CTTAAAGCTCCGTCACACCCGTATCCTGTCTGGATACCGAAATCTCCAAATTTCCGTTGCGGCAACGGAGCCGATCGATCATTTCCTTTTCCTTGGAAACGTCCTTGAGGGTGATATTGTACGTGAGGCGAAACATACTCCCCATATTGGTTGTCTTGACGCGAACAAGCTCAAAGCTCTTGGCGTATTCGGAGAAAATTTCATCGAACACACCCGAATAATCCAGATCCTCCGGAATGGTCACGTTCACGGTTTTGTACCGCGCAAAATTCCGCGCGGAGCCCAGATCCAAACGGTTGTATACCATAAATATAATACAGAGGATCAGGGTAAACAATAGGGCAAAGGACAGATATCCCATTCCCGCGATCAGACCGGCTCCCATAGCGAGAAACAAGGTCCCGATCTCCTTGGCAGTGCCGGGAACGGAACGAAAGCGAACCAGGCTAAAGGCTCCCGCTACCGCGACGCCCGCGCCCACATTCCCGTTGACCATCATAATCACCACGCAAACAACAGCAGGCAGAAGAGCGAGAGTGATCACAAAGCTTTTGGTATAGCGTGACCCATACGCGTAGCAAAAGGCGATCACAAGCCCAATGACCAGAGACGTACCGATGCATAGCAAAAAATCCTTAACACTGATAACACTCACCAGTTCCGAGTCAAAAAGACCTTTAAAAATCGTTTCCAGAGACATAAAAAGCTTCCTCCTTATTTTCAGAAAAATGTATCCCGTTCCATTTTGGATAGATCATGGTTTCGTACGCGGTACCGTATTTGGAAAACGAGGTTTTATAAATTCGCTCTCTCGATAATACCCGAGTCATCCAAAGAGGAATGCCGCCTGAGCATTTGATCTCCATCAAAACCCTACCCTCCTCCAGCAAGGATGTACCGTATACGGGAGAGGCAAGAGACACCTCCTGATCTCGGGCAAGAATACGGTCGTCAAAGGTGACCCGAAAATCACCGCCGCCTCGCAGATAATACGCCTCCCGTTCATAGGAAAGAAAGACCGCGGGGCGCAGATTGCCATAATACTCCAGGAAGTAATCCACCTCCCGGGAGATCTGCGTATCCGCTTCACAGTGCCGTTCCCCCGTTACCCACGCCATGGCATCCTTCTCTCTGAGTGCCAGACGGCGCTTGTAAACCACGTGCTTGTATTTCTTTTTCAGCTCTACAAACACCGTACTCTCCGGCGTTGCCGCGGCATAGCTGCGAATTCGAAGCTTTTCCTTATACGTCGGCTTCTCAATCGAGCGTCGGATCAGACGGTACGTATCCGTATCGAAATAAATATTGCGGATCACGGTTCTTCCGTATTTGTCCAGCGCCATGTAGGGATCCATTTCCCGCAATAGGATCCTTTTCTGTTCCGATGTCAGCATGTATTTCAACTCATACCGCTTGAAAACGGTTTGGTATGCCATGCGATTCTCCTCCATCCTTCGGTTTTCTCTCATATTTTATCATTATTGCCTTAAGACAGGCTAAAGATATTGATATAAAACTGCTTTACGGTAGGTATCCGTATGCGCACTATTCTTAGCACGAAAAAATTCTTAAAAATTTTTCCCTTTTCTATTGACAAGAATTTCATCCCATGGTATAATACATTTAACAATTAGGTTAAATGTTAAATAAAGGAGGAATTCGCATGGGATTGCAAACGACCCTACGGGCACTGTCCGATCCGATCCGACGGGAAATTCTCAATCTGTTAAAGTCGGGACGAATGTCCGCCGGAGACATTGTAAATCACTTCGACGTAACGGGTGCGTCCATATCAAGACATCTGTCAGTGCTCAAAGAAGCGGACTTGATACGGGATCACCGGGAAGGAAAATTTATTTTTTATGAATTAAACGCGTCCGTATTGGAAGAAATCATGCTATGGATCGCGGATTTGAAAGGAGAAAATAAACATGATGAAACAATATAAATGGAAGCTACTGGTATCCTCTCTCCTCATTCTGCTTCCCATCCTGTTCGGGATCGGGCTTTGGAACGAGCTACCTCAGCAGATGGCAACCCACTGGGGGTTGGACGGTAAGGCAAACGGCTGGTCAACACCCCTCTTCGCCGTGGTCTTTTTTCCGCTTTTGCTTTTGTGCGCTCACTGGATCTGTATCTGGGTCACGGCAAGAGACAAGAAAAACGCGGAGCAAAGTGAAAAAGTGTTCGGCATGATCTTCTGGATCATACCCATCATCTCTCTGTACGCGAACAGTATCCTATACGCCACCGCGTTTGGCATGGATCTAAATATAAGCACCCTGTCTCTCGTTCTCATAGGCGTTTGCTTCATTCTCATCGGCAATTATTTGCCAAAATGTAAGCAAAATAACACCATTGGAATCAAAATTTCCTGGACACTTGCCAACGAGGAAAACTGGAATTACACACACCGTCTGGGGGGAAGAGTATGGGTCATTGTCGGCATCCTCACGCTCCTCTGCGTATTCCTTCCCGCCAAAGTCCTCCCTGCGGTGCTGATTCTATCGATCTTATCGGCAGTGGGAATTCCCTTTCTGTCCTCCTACCTCTTCTACAAAAAGCAATTGAGAGAAGGGAGAGCCACCAAAGAGGACTACCAAATGAAAAAAATTTCCAAGGCTGCCACAGTAGTGGTCCTGATTGCCGTGGCAATGGTGATCGCGTTTTGTCTGATCATTTGCTTCACGGGAAATATTGAGATGCGGTATGACGGGGATTCCTTTCACGCCAAGGCGGATTATTATGACGATCTGTACGTGGCGTACGATACCATCCGAGAGATCGAGTATCGAGACAGCTTCGATGGCGGAGAACGAATCGTGGGCTTCGGTTCCCCCAGACTGTCTATGGGCAGCTTCCGAAACGAGGAATTCGGCGCGTATATCCGCTATAGCTATACCCGGTGCGATGCCTGTGTGGTACTGAGGATCGAGGGGAATCAGACCGTGGTCCTCAGCGGTACCGACCAAGAACAAACCAAGGCAATTTATAATATGCTTTCTTCAAAAATTTCAAAATAACTTCAGCCGGTACGGGTCACGTGCCGGCTTCTCCTATCTTCGGCTTCCTCGCAATACAGGCAAATTCCTACTCACAAAATGTTTTTATTGGATTCAAAAAGCAAGGGAATACATTGACAGCAATAAAAAAATGTGATATAATTCATTCATATATACTATACTTGCGGATGTGGAAACAGGAGATCATATGGGATATAATCAGAACATGTTCAAGCTTGGAAGCAAGCGCTCGATCATCAGGGAAATTTTTGAGTACAGTAAAACCAGGGCGCAGGAGATCGGGGCGGAAAACGTCTATGATTTCAGCCTGGGGAATCCAAGCGTACCCGCTCCGGCGGAGGTCAACGATACCATTCGAGAGCTTCTGGACACAGAAGATTCCGTGCTATTGCACGGATATACCTCGGCACCCGGCGACGCTGGGGTACGGAAAGTGATTGCGGATCGGATCCATGAGAGATTCGGGGTGAATATTTCTCCCAATCTGATCTACATGACCTGCGGTGCGGCTGCCTCTCTTTCTATTTGCCTCAAGGCAGTGATCGAGGAAGGCATGGGAGATGAATGTATCGTCTTCGCCCCCTTCTTCACGGAGTACAGGGTCTTTATTGAAAACGCAGGGGGAACCGTCGTCATCAGCTACCCCCAGGAAAAAACCTTCCAGATCGATATTGCTGACTTTGAGAACAAAATCACTCCCGCGACTAAGGCGGTAATCGTGAACTCCCCCAATAACCCTAGCGGCGTGGTCTATTCCGAGGAAACGGTCCGCGCTCTTTGCGAGGTGCTGAAAAAGAAATCAAAGGAGTACGGAAGGGTCATTTATCTGATTGCCGACGAGCCCTACAGAGAGCTGGTCTACTCCGGCGTTACCGTTCCCTACTTGATGAATGATTACGAAAACACCCTGGTTTGCTACTCCTACTCCAAATCCCTCTCCCTCCCCGGAGAGAGGATCGGATATATAGCTGTTTCTCCCTCCATGGAGGAATGTAACAACATCTATCTCGCCGTGTGCGGTGCGGGAAGATCCTTAGGATACGTTTGCGCGCCTAGCCTCTTTCAGCAGGTCATTGCCCGTTGTATCGATGCCAAGGTCAACGTGGAGGCATACAAGGAAAACCGGGACCTTCTGTATGACAATTTGACGGCATACGGTTACGAATGTGTGAAGCCGGACGGTGCCTTTTATCTGTTCGTAAAGGCACTGGAGGAGGATGCCTACCGTTTTTACGAACGGGCAAAGGCTCATGAGCTTTTAGTGGTTCCCTGCGACGATTTCGGGGTGAAGGGATACGTGAGAATCGCTTACTGTACCGCTAAGTCCAAGGTGCTGGGTGCTCTCCCTGCCTTCGAGGCACTGGCGAAGGAATATGGAAGAAATCAATAAACAAAAAATGTTGCTGTCTCAACTTTGGGAATCCTCTCCATTTTGCCGGCAACCTAAAAAACACTTGCATACCGCCATGGGTATGCAAGTGTTTTTTGTTTGAGCTATCACAAGGAAGCTGTCCAAAACTTCCGTTTTGGACAGCCCTTCTTTTTTCTTGCGGCAGAGTTACTTCACCATTCCGTAGCCGCCGGCATATTTACTGACCTCCGACGCGACAACAAAAACCTTGTTGTCACAGACACCTCGGATCTCTCTCAGCACCTTTGGGGTCTCCTTGCGGGGAAGAACAATGAATATCATGTTCATCTTATCGGTAGAACCGTGACCCTCAAATACCGTATATCCCCTTCCCTGTAGCCGTAAGTATTCCGTAATCTTCTCCGTGCTCTCATCCCCGGCGATCAACTCCAGGTTGGAGGTTCCCAGGGCAATTTTTCCCTCAATGGTGGAGCCTAAGAAAAGTCCCGTGGCATATCCCACGCAGTAAAACAAAAGCAGGAAGATATTGTCGCCCAGGGTACCGATGATGGTAGATATAACCAGTCCCCAAATGGTACATTCCACAAAACCCAATCCTGCCGCCTTGAGTCTCTGCCCCTTGACCATCATACAGGTTTTTAGGGATTGAATGGTAATCTCCACGATCTTCGCGGCGCATACAATGAAGCATACTGCCACCGGATGCAGAGATGCTAAGAATTCCGACATGTTCATACTCCTTTGTTCATATACTCTTTGCATCTATTATATCAGATCATTGCCAAAAAATCAAGTAGATCAATAAATATCCCCGCCTAAAATGGCGGGGATATTGGTTCGTTTTCTCTGAATTACCGATCCTTGATCGCGTCAACGGGCTTCCGTCTCGCAATGTTGTAGACTGGCAAGAAGCTTGCAAGCAGTGCTACGCCCACACTGACCAACAGCATCAAAACAAACTGACGGGGACCGTAGTTCAGCAGGGTCACGTTGATTCCGCTGTTATGCATCCACGTATTCGCGACGACAATAGCGGCAATCACGGCTGCTGTAGCCAAAATGAAGTTGATGATCGCGATGATGATCGCCTCACTGAAGAAGATCTTGAATACGTCAGAGGAACGGGCACCCACGGCACGGAGTACACCGATCTCGCGCTTCTTATGAGAAATGGAAGTAGCAATGAAGTTCATCAGCAAGAGAGCTGAGAATACGGCAAAGCCAATTCCCACATACAAGAAGACCTGAGATCCAATCTCAATAAACTCGTTGAAGGTATCCAAAGTATTCATCACAGGATTGTGCATGACAAATTGCAAATCTCCCGTCTCATCATAAGACATGGCAACCAGTTTTTTTACCACGTTTTGATCTGTGCCAAGAGGTGCCAACGCATATGCCCAAATACCGTTGTCGTGCTCGGCAATCTCTTCCTTGTAGCTGAGTCCAACTGCCTGTTCTGAGAACCAGGTCTGATAATCCGCCAAAACAGTGTCGCTAATGATCATCTGACCATAGGGGTACAAATTACTGTCGTACGTTCCTACGACGCGGAAGTTGTATTCGCCCAAGGAAGTACTATGATTCAACTCGAAGTCTCGCTCAAAGCGCTCAAACTTCAAGTTAGAAAGCAGATCCTCCATAGAAACGCCGCTCAGCTCGGAAAGGGCACTCTGTGCCATATCGGACAATTCCTTGCCGGAATAGGTTCCGTAGGCATTCTCATTGTATCCGAGATCCAGAGAAGTAAGATACCAATCGATGTAGAATGCTCTCACAAGATCCCGTTTAGCTTGCTCATCCAGCTCGCTCCAATTCTGCTGAGTCACACCGTATTTGGAGTCCATCATGATACCAACAAAGGTATCGTCCTCCCAAAGACGTTCCTTTTGAAGATCCAATGATCCGTATATTCCTTTGAGCATTTGCTCCAGGGTGTGTTTTGTGACGGTATATTGGGAATTGGCTTCGTCGGTAGAACGCAGCACCTCAAACATAGTACTCATATCATTGACCGATACTCCGGCCGGAATGTCGATCTCAAAAATCGTTTCCAGCAAGGGAATCAGATCCTTCTCCACCTGTGTCCGGTCTGTCCCGTTTGTATAATGGCTCTGGGCAGCCTCCATCCAACGGTTCATATAGTTATCGTCAACATTGGTAGCGTTCCAATTCGACTCACCGTACAGCCGAATTGCCTCTGCTCTCACCACATCCGCCTTTATCTCGATCTCGACTTCCATCGGAACCAGCCTCTGTACAAGCTGGGAGGGCAATACTACCTCATCGGCAGCCAATTCGGTACCTGTCTTTCCGTCAAACCAGGTAATATCCAGCTTTGACAAAGCGGAGCTCCCGGCAACCTGAGAGAGGGTAACATCCATCATGGCATCACCCTTTTCCTCGCTCTGCTCCAAGGTAGTAAGAGCGATATAGTATTCCTTGTCCCATCCATTCATATAAGTAGAAAGATTTTGGTTCATCATACTGGAAGCGGACGCTAAGGTCTGAATGTCCTTTTCTACCAAAAGTCCCAATCCGTGGAAGCCGTAATTCAGCTCACTGTCGAGCTCCATTTGCAGAACCATATCGGTCAGTGCATTTTCCTTTTCCTCCACGGGTGCGCTATTTTCTTCCTTGGGAAGATAGCTTGCGTATCTCTCGTAATCAAACTGGGTGTCCACAACACCAACGATCACGAAGGAATATCCCTCTCCGGTAACAGTATTCAAGCCGTTGGTCAGCGTAATATGCTTTCCAATAATGGAGTTGGGACTTCCCTCTTCCATTACCACACTGCCTGCGGCGATGGTTTCCTTATAATTGCTGTTACTGAAGCCATACTCGTTGAACTGGCGGTACATCAGCTCGGTAATAGCAATCTCGCCCTCCTTTTCGGGCAAACGACCTGTAACAGCGAAGCCAGCGGCGGCAAGCTCCGTCTCACTCAAATGAACCATGCCGTGGAGCTTACCGCTGTACACGGCACTGTCGTTTCCAAAGCTTTGCATCATATTGGTAACGGAAAATCCGCCGTTAAAGCCATATTGATCTCCACCGGTAAAGACGGGAACAAACTCAAGCCCGGTTTGCTGGCTCAGAAAAGCAATATCCTCTTCGTTCATAATAGCGTTCTGATACTCGACGAAGGTTTCACCCTTCGAGTTGGTAATCGTACGGCGAACGCCGACGGTCACGGACGCGTTTTTCACATTGGAATCCATGATGGAATCCACCGTGGCAACCGTCTTATCGTAGCCTGCCATGCTATCGGCAAAGCCGAACAGGGCGAAGGCTAACAGAGATAACAGAACGGTCATTGCCAATCGGAATTTTTTATGCTTCAAGCCGCTGCTTCCCATGCGCAAAGCGTTCTTCATGGGCAAACGGGAACGAATGAAGCTGGAATCCTTTTTCTCGTATTTCTTTAAGGTATAATCCTTTGCGGCATCGGTACTCTCAAAGACAGAGGTCGTTCCCGTTTCGCTGATTCCGGCAGCAGAGCGGAGCTCCTCGTTGACACGGCTATCACCGGAAAGGATCACGTCCCCTTGGGTCTGACTCAGATAATCGTTGATCATCTGCACGTCTGCGGCGGTCAAACGGTAACCGTTTTTGATCCGAAGGATCTGTCCGCTTACTTTGTCGATCCCCTCCGTAAGCTTTTCGCTCTCATGCTCGTGCTTGGTTACGTCGGAAAGGATCTTTCCGTCGGAAAGCTCCACAATTCGATCTGCATAGCGCTCGGCAAAATCACGGTCGTGAGATACGATCAGCACCAGCTTTTCCCGGGACAGCTTCTTCAAGGAATCAAAGATCTGCTTGCCGGTGTTGGAGTCCAAAGCACCGGTGGGCTCGTCTGCCATAATGATCTGAGGATCCTTAACCAAAGCTCTGGCAATAGCGACTCTCTGCTTCTGACCGCCCGAGAGCTCATTGGGCTTACGCTTAGCAAAGTTCAGCAGATCCACCTGTGAAAGAATCCCGTTGACCTTTTCCGAGGTCGCCTTCTTTCCCTGGAGCTCCAAAGCCAGGGCAATATTGGCGCCCACGGTAAAGTCATCCAGCACGTTGTATTCCTGGAAAATAAAGCCGATAAAGGTGTTTCGGTAGGCATCAAAATCAGAGCCCGCGAAATCCTTTGAAGACTTTCCTTTAATGATAAACTCGCCGCTGTCATAGCTGTCCAAGCCGCCCATAATATTCAAGAGAGTGGATTTACCGCTTCCCGATTTACCCAAAATAAACACTATTCCCGTTTCGGGGAAGGAAATGCTTACGTTATCAAGGGCACGTACCTCTTCTCCCGTTTTGGAACGGTAGACCTTTGTTAGATTCCGTATTTCAAGCATACGTTGTGTCCTCCTTCTGTTTTAACAGTCAATCAAATTATACAGGATTTTTTTGTGATACACAATACTTTTTTGAAAAATTTTCAAAATTTTTTTCATCCGCTTATCTTGGGCTGTTTGTCCAGCCGAAATCTGACGTTCCTTTCGCTCATCTCCTTTTGACACGCTTCTCAACGCGTTACGCAAGCAACCTTGCCATGCCAAAACGAGTCCGAATCTTTTTGATTCGGACTCGTTTTGACATTTTCAGTGATTGACCGTATCTGGCAAGATAAACGGAAATCCATTCCACGCGGAATGCTTGGTATAAAACCGGCACCCGTCTGTCATTTCAAGACGGAAACCGCGTCACCAATGGTTTTTTCCAGTGCTTCCTTTCCGTACTTATCCACCTCGGCTTTATTCTTTTCGCCATGTGTCAGACAGCCGGCTCCGCCGATACAACCGCCGACACACGCCATACCCTCTATAAAGTTGCCGTCCAATACATTTTTGCTCTTCTTCAAAAGTGCCATCCGGCATGCCTCGATGCCGTCACAAACCACAGGCTTGATCTCAAAATCAATTCCCTGCTCTTTCATTGCCTGAGCCGCCGCGTCGGTCAAACCGCCGGAACGGGCGAAGATTCTGCCGAAATAAGAAGCATTATTAAGAACACCCTCTTCCAGGGAAGCAATATCCAGGTCACGGCTGTCAAAGAGTGCCTGGAGCTCCTCAAAGGTCAGCACCGTATCTACGTAGGGCTTGACCTCTTCCAGCTGTGCCTCTGCTTTTTTCGCCGTGCAAGGACCGATAAAGATCACCTTCGCGTTGGGAGTCGTATCCTTGATGTACTTAGCCAGCACCGCCATGGGGGACATATTGTGAGAAATATGATCTACGAGGTCGGGGAACGCTGACCGAATGTACCGAACAAAGGCGGGACAACAGGAGCTGGTAAGGAAGCCCTTCTCGGCAAGCTCACGTGCCTCCGCGAGCGCAACCATATCCGCACCAAGAGCCGCCTCGATCACATCGTGGAATCCCAGCTTTTTCAGACCCGTAACGACCTGTCCAAGCTTCGCGTATGAGAATTGGCTGGAAATGGAGGGAGCGACGATGGCGTAGACCTTGTAATTTCCGCCCTTTGTATGACGCTCGCTCTTTTTGAGAATGTCAATGGCGTTCACCATAAAGGATTTATCCATAATTGCGCCGAAGGGGCACTGATAAACACAGGCACCGCACTGAATACACTTGTTGTTATCAATTGCCGCTGCCTTCTGCTCGTTCATGGAAATTGCCTTGACCTTGCAGGCGTTCTGACAAGGACGCTTGCGGCTGACGATGGCAGTATAGGGACAAACCTTTGCGCAAGCACCGCACTCCTTGCACTTGGATTTATCAATATGAGCCACGTGATTGTGGTCAAAGGTAATGGCACCAAACCGACATACGTCCTCGCAACGGTGCGCGAGACATCCACGGCAAGCGTTAGTTACCTCATAGCCGCCGACAGGACATTCGTCGCAGGCGATCTCGATCACCTCGATGATGTTGAGATTATTTGCGTCGCCTCCCAGCGCCAGCTTCACTCGCTCTCCGAGTATGGCTCGCTCCTTATACACACAACAGCGCATTGTCGGCTCATTGCCGGGAACGATGGTCTTGGGAATATCCATGATATTCTCCAACAAGGTATCACTCCACGCCAGGCGCGCAACCTCGCGTAAAACCTTATATTTCAAATGCTGTACCTTTGTATCAAATTTACGCATCTTTTGCCTCCTTACTTTTCTTGAAATTTACGCCCTCGGCGTAAATCGGGCGTGAAATAAATGTGTTTTGGACCATAGCTTGTTTCCTTTTCGCTACCTCCAAAATTAGAAATAACTTACCTTGATGCGCTTACCCATCTTTTTTAAGCAGGTGGAAAGCTCCTCAACCAAATTCATTTTTATATTGAAATTAATAGGAAGATCCGGGTTCTGGTGGGCGGGATTGATTGCTCTTCCCACGTAAAAGTTAATATCCGTAGCTTCCTCAAACAAAAGCCGGCTGATAAGAGACGCACCGTCCTTTTTGAAGTTCCACTGTTCATAGAGCTCGTTATCCCCAAGATAATCCTGGGCATACTGAATTACCCTGTTCATTGTAATAACGCCCTCGGTCACAAGATCAACTCCCTCGATCTCCGCAATGGGAGGCACGTCGGAACGCTCAAAGTTCAGACTCGCTTTGAGCGGCTTTCCCAGGTATTTTGAAGCAATCGACGAAGTAGTTCCGCCGCAGATAATGTGCTTACCTTCCTTGGAGAAAAACAGTGACATCATACGATTCGCGTCATCACGGTTGGAGGGAGGACCAAAGAGAATGTTCATTGGCTCTCTCTTACGGATCTTTACCACACAGGCGGTAGTATCGTCTCCGGGCTTGTGACCGTAAAGCTTATCACATTCGTCAACCAGCATGGTGGAAAGGTTTTTAGCTGTATAACCTCCCATCACCAATGCCTGCATATACTCGGCAATGTCCTCCCGTTTCCACCCGAAATTGTACATCCCGCCAAGTCCCGCGTGAGGACAACCGTCACTCATCGCCACAAACACGTCATCCTCGCACAATTTCAACGTGGTTTTGTAGATCTTTTTACCGCCAATGTTCATTTCCGTCTTGGGATAATCGTAGTTTTCATAATTTCTTATGACGATTACATGAGGATTATCGTACTGAATGATCTCGGCAAGCTCGTTATTTAAAAGGTGAATAATGGTAAACGTGGAATATGCCACACCGCGCACCGAGCACACGGGAAGCGTTGCGGCAATCGTAGACACACATTCCTCAATCGGAAGTCCCGCCGCCATCATCGTGGAGATGATCTTGGACGTAAGGGTTGAAAGGATACTTGCCTTTACACCGCTGCCCAGACCGTCCGCAAGTACGATGACCGTGGAATTTTCGTTTTCCTCCACCACATCTACGTGGTCGCCGCAAAGCTCTTCGCCGGCATGATTGATGCTTTTATATCCGATATCTGCACACAAATCATTCATCGCCGATAGACTCCTTTAGCTTCGTCAACGCGATCTTGGTTTCCGCGGCTGTTTCACCGAGCAAGGAAGCGATCTCCTGAACGATTCTCATTTGCTTTTCAACAACCTTGTCCGCGACTTCGACGGTTTGATGGTTGATTCGCTCCTTTTTCTCTCGCTCCGCTTCCTCATCGGTGATATCCCGCATAATACCTACGAGAAGACGAGAATCCTGATCGTATACAACCGTCTGTTCCACATATTTTTTGTACTCCGCAAGGTATACACGCTGATTTCGGACCGTTCGTCCGCTGTTCTTGACTTTTAAGAAAACACCGGGATCAAGAATACGAACGACGGGCTCCCCGAGAACGTCGGACTCCGCGCGAATATTCATGATCTTTCGCGCCGCGGAGTTTACCTGCTGAACCTCAAGATTTTCATTGAGAACGATCAAGCCGTTCGGAGTATTTTTAACGATGGTGTCGGAGAAGCTCTCCGCCTTGTCCTTAAGAAAGGGCAAACACATAGAGCTTTCCGCTTTTCCCTGACAAATTGCAATAGCCTTTTCACGGCAAGAATTATAGCCGCAGGTTCCGCAATTCAGCTCATCCGATGGCTTGAATTTTCCCATCTGACGAAGTACCGTCATAATCTCGTTTTCAGAGGGCTGCGTCAACTTGTGCTCAATAAAGGCAAAGTGCTTTTTCAATTCCATGGAGTTGGGCTGTGCTACCTCAAAATCCTTCTCTCCGGCAAAACGAGCGACTGTTATATAGTCCTGAACGGGAGAGCGATGATATTTTTCCATAACGGGACCGCCGATACAGCTCCCCACACACGCGGACATTTCAATGAAACACTTATGTATCTTTCCGCTTTCAATGTCCTTAAGTGCTGAGACGCAGTTTTCGACTCCGTCAAGCGCCATATACGTGTATCCAGAAGGATTTTGAGCCATAGTTTTCAGAACACCGCCTGTTGTCGGGAAAAAGCGAGCGCGGCTTTCCGGCTTCTCGTCCATTTCCTTATCAAGCTCAATTCGCTCTGCTTTCAACCATTTGGTCAGTTCCTCAAACGTCAATACGGCATCTACAATTCCCTCATAGTATTCGCCTTCGTCTTTTTTTGCTACGCAGGGTCCGATAAACACGGTCTTGGCACCGGGATTTCTCTTTTTGATGTCAGCGCAATGGGCTTGCATCGGAGACATTACGTCTGCCAAATACGCAAGCTCTGCGGGAAAATATTTTTGGATCAGCAAATTAATCGAGTGACAGCAGGAGGTGATAATGATATCTCTGTCCTCTTCAAGAAGCATGCGCTCGTACTCGGTCTTGACGATCGTAGCTCCGATTGCCGTTTCTTCCACGTCGTGGAAACCGAGCTTCTTCAGGGCACGACGCATGGCTTCAATACCAACACCGTCATAGTTTGCGACAAAGGAAGGCGCGAGACTGACAATAACGGGATCTCCGCTTTGCAGGAGGACCCTTGCTTTTTCGGTGCTGTCCACGATCTCCTTGGCATTTTGCGGACAAACAACAAAACAATGACCGCACAGAATGCACTCATTGCCGATAATATGCGCCTGGTTTCCCGAAAAACGAATCGCCTTTACGGGACAGTGACGGATACACTTATAGCAGTTCTTACAATTGGATTTCTTAAGTGTTAAGCAGTTTGGCACTCTCGTCACTTCCTTTCGTTTTCTATTACATCCAAAATATTCGCTCTAAAAAATTCCCTGAAATTTTCGCGGGTAACACCAACATGAACATCATCATTTACCTGAACGGTAACACCCACACGATTGCACTTGCCGATACAAAAGCTACCGGCAAGTACAACCTCGTCCTCCAGGCGATGATCCTCCACAGCCTTCTGCAAAAGCTCCACGATCTCCTGGGAGCCCTTCAAATGGCACGATGAGCCAACACAAACCTGAACAATCAACATATTATTATACCTTAGCAAGCACTTCTTTAGCGAAGAAATCCCCTACGTTTTCAGGGGTAACGGAATGGAACGAGTCATTTACCGTTACGCAAACACCCTGCTGACATTTGCCCATACAGAAGGTTCCGCCGAGGTCTACCTTGTCGCCAAGATTATTCTCAGAAATCAGATACTGAAGCTGCTCCACGACCTGACGGGATCCCTTGATATGACAGGAACTTCCGATACAAACTGTTATTTTAAGCATGATTCATACCTCTCAAAGTTATAAATTTTATGTTTTTAACGACGTGATCTTTTCGTATTGCGGCTCCATCAGCCGCAATACGAAAGTCTGTTGCGTTTCCCTTTTTCAAACGCTTTATTCGTAATCTACAACGCCTACCCAGGTCATCAGGAATTCGCGTTCCTTCTCGTTCCCCTTCACCGATTGAGAGGCGGCAACGATCGGCATCCATTTCTGAACGTACTGCTTTGCGGTTCCGCTCTTAGCGCAGAACATGTCAAGATAGGTCTGCGCGCCGGTAATATCTCCGCTCAGCCAGAACAAGAGATAGGTTCTCGCCACATCAGCGGAAGCGTTTCCTTGGGTAGCATGCGCCCAGTCAAGGATATAGGGAATTCCGTTTTCGGTCAAAATAATATTCGTAGGGTTAAAATCACCGTGACATACCTTATTATGCTTGGGCATTCCCTCCAGGCGTGTGTGAAGATCATAGCGTGTGGTTGCGTCAAGCTCGGTATCGGCAATCTTACGGTTCATCTTGTCCTTAAGCTTATTCAAAAGGGGAGAGGTTTTGGCGTGAACACTCATCTGAAGATCCACCAGAAGCTCAATGTACTCATTCTTCTTCTCGGGGTTTTCCTCCATCAGCTGAGCCAGTGTCTTTCCCTTAATATACTCAGAAACAATTGCCCATTTTCCATCGATCATGGTCACTTCAAGGATCTTGGGAATATTAAGTCCGGTCTCTTCGATTCTTGCCTGGTTCAGTGCTTCATTCAGCACGTCAGACTTGGAATACTCGGAGTTAAAAACCTTAATACATTTGTCCCCATCACGGTAAATGGTTTTATTATTTCTAACAGCGATTACTCTATCCAGTTTCATTCTCATGTCCTCCTATACTCTTAAGCCTTCTTACCTTTAAGGTAAGGAGCTTTGATTGCGTCAGGCTTCTTCTCGGTAAGAT
>JAFTRQ010000167.1 GCA_017462125.1 Clostridia bacterium
AAAATAGACAGCCGCACGTGAGCGGCTGCCTGAGATTGTAATGCGGTATCAAACTTTCTGTGCCCCTTTTAGGGGTTAAGCCTGTATTTGCCCCTTATAGGGGCTGTGCAAACCACCGGTTGAACCGGTGGTTTTGATTTATAACAGATTTATCATCAGCAAGGCAACGAAAGAAAGGCAGATGCCGACGATGCACTTGATATTAATCTTTTCCTTGAAAATGATTGCCGCCATAAGCAACGAGAGAATAACCGAGCAGCCTTGGTTCAGAGGATAGATCTGCACTGCATCGAGATAGAGAGCGGCTTGGGTTTTAAAGAACGAGTTGGCAAACAGGCATACCGCCATAATGAGCACGTAATACCAGATGGGCTTGACTACCGCAAAAGGCTTGCGAGGATGCAGCCCTCTTTTTTTATCGGCTTGATAAAAAACAACGTATGCCACAAGCAGCGTTACGGCGGCGAAAACGTACGTATAAAAATTGAATGCCGCGACCGAGCCGTCGGGTATCAATTTGACGAAAAGCTTTTGCGAAAAGTCGGCAACGCCGTTGGAAAGCCCGCATAGGATGAGCAGGCAGAGTGCTCCTATGCTCATCTTCCCTTTTACGGAGGTATTATACGTGCACATAATATAGACCGCAACAAGCAGCACCGCAATGCCTACGACCTGCCAAAGACCGATCTCCTCGGCGAAAAACACGCGACAGAGCAGGATCGGCACGATCACTCCGATGAGCAAAAAGACCTCCACCATCATATACGCTCCGCTTCTGACAGAGAGCAACCAGCTGACGACGAATGCGGCGGATGCCACACCCGAAAGAGCGGCAATCAGCAAAAGGAGGCTGTTGGGTGCCAATAAAGCCGTTTCCTTTTGAAAAACCGTCAGCAAAAAGCCGATTATGATGCAGGCAACCATACGCAGAACGTTGGTGATCATAGAATCGGAATTCGTAACGATGGCATAGCTTGTTTTTTTACCGCAATACCCCTTGGTAACTCCCGCCGCCAAGGCGATTGCCAAAAATAAATATCCCATATATCCTCCGTGGTCAAATAAAACGCTTGCCCATTGATTTTACACCGATCAAGACGTAAAATCAATGGGATTTTCAAGCTTTTTATGGATAAAATTGCTTTTTAGAGATCAAACCGTCATCCATGCGCCCTTTTCGGCAGATGCAAGAATGGCGTCGACCACCTTTTGGCCCTGTGCGCCATCGGCAAGAGTGGGGAAAATGACGTCCTTCTCTCCAAGCACCGCGTTAACAAACGCCTGCTCCTGCATCAGATAGAATTCTGCGGGCACCTTGACCGTTTCGGTCTTATAATTTCTGGGGTCGCCCTCGCCTTTGCATATCATCAGGATCGAGGGATCGTTGAGATCAAAGGAGATCGAGCCCTTGTCGCCGTACACGTCGTAGCGGATGGTGTTCTGATGACCGATCGCGCATCTCGTGATGTGGAAGCAGCCCTCGGCGCCGCATTCAAATCTTGCGATAAAGCTGCAGCTGTCGTCAGTCGTGACCTTGCCGATGCCCTTGCCGTCAAGAGTAGGTCTTTCCTTCACAACTATTTGCTTGGTGGCGCAAAGCTCCACGATGTTTCCCGAAAGAAGCTGAGCCAAGTCGATCAGATGCACCGCAAGATCGCCCACAACGCCCGAGCCCGCCTTTTCCTTTTCAAAGCGCCACTCGAGAGGTCTGCCCTCCCAATACGCGCTGTTTTTCAGATAGGCTACGTTAAGTCCCACAATGGTTCCTATAACACCCTCTTCAACAAGATGCTTCGCATATCTTGCCGCCGCCATAAATCTGTAAGTAAAGCAGGTCATACCAAAAGCCTTGCTGTTCTTCTCTGCTTCAACGATAGATAATGCCTCATCATAGCTCATAGCGATAGGCTTTTCCAGATTCAAGGGCTTATTCGCCGCAAGAACAGCCTTGGCTATCTCGGCATGGTTGAAGTTGGGGGTACATACCTCGACTGCGTCAACGTCGGGATCGGCGATAAGGTCTCTGTAATCGACGTAGCACTTTTCGGGAGCAACTCCCGCCTTCTCCGCGCTGCTCTTAAGCGCCTTTTCATTGATGTCGCAAAGAGCAACAATTTCTGCGTTCTCGCACTTCAAAAGCTCTGCTATATGTCTCCAATTGGCAATGCCGCCGGTACCGATTATTCCAACTCTTACTGTATTCATTTTGCAATTCCTTTCTGTGACGTTAATTCAAGGATGATATTCGTCGGAGTGATCTACGATCTTCAGATCCTCATAGGGTTTTTTTACGTTTCCAAGCGTGGGCTTGGGACCGTGAGAGGGCTTCGCCCAATCCACAGCGTTTGCCATAACCTGTCTGATGTCATCGCGATAATAGGTGGGATAAGCCTCATGTCCGGGACGGAAATAGAAGATCTTTCCAAGTCCTCTCTTCCAGCAGCAGCCCGATCTGAAGACCTCACCGCCTGCAAACCAGCTGATGAAAACAAGCTCGTCGGGAGTGGGGATCTCGAAACGCTCGCCGTAGGTCTCCTCCTCGGCAAGCTCGATGAATTCGGGCAGATCGCGCGCAATGGGATGGGCAGGCTCGATGACCCAAATGCGCTCCTTCTCGTCGTTTTCTCTCCACTTGGAGCGACAGCAGGTGCCCATCAGCTTCACAAAGGGCTTGCAGAGGTGGGAGGAATGAAGCACGATAAAGCCCATTCCGTCAAGCACTCTCTGTTTCACTCTCTCTGCGATCTCGTCGGGAATGTCTCCGTGCTTTACGTGAGACCACCAGATCAGCACGTCGGTATTATTCAGCGTTTCCTCGTCAAGGCCGCACTCGGGCATATCCAAGGTCGCCGTTTTTACCTCAAAGCAGTCGTATTTTTGGAGTCCCTCGGCAATGGCTCCGTGGATGCCGCAGGGATATATTTTTCGTATGACCTCACTCACTCTTTCGTGAACGTTTTCGTTCCAAACCAACACTCTTGTCTTTGCCATAATAATCTACCTCTCGTTTTCAATATTCTTTTTATATTCGGACGGGCTCATTCCCGTAGCTTTTTTGAACATTCTGCAAAAATAGGATGGGTCGTCGTAACCGACTGCATCCGCCACCGCCTCCACCGAATTGTCGGTGTGCTCCATAAGCAGCCGCGCCCGCTCTATGCGCCTGCTCGTTCTGTATTCCGAGGGTGAAACACCCGAATATTCGCGGAAAAGCCGCCTGAAGTACGCAGGAGTCACAAAGCACATTTTCGCGATTTCATCGATAGACATCTCTTGCTTTTCGTCCTTTTGCAGATACTCAATACCCTTCTCAATGGTCTTGAAGCCCTTGCGGCTTATGCGGTTTCTGTCTTCTCCTGCGGAAAGGAGCGACAAAAGACCGAAAAGGTCGCGATGCAATTTCAAATAGGGCTTTGAAGGCCTGCCGTATTCGGAAGCTATTTTTTTGATCAGCTCTGTGACGACAATATCCTCTCCCGCCGATTCGATGGGAGTAATGCTGTCAAACAATACCGTGGGCTCGCCGCAATCAAGACAAAATTCGATCAGCACCGCCGTCGAGATGTCAGCGGATTTATCAAGAAAAGTGATCTCATATACCGCACCCTCGGGAATGTACACCAGAGTACCGCGGGAAGCTTCGATCTTATTGCCTCCTTCGGTCACGAACCTGCCGCTGCTTCCGCAAAACCATAAAAACGCGCTCTGCTTTCTGGGACTTTTCATACTAAAGCTCTGCCCCTTATCCCAATGCTGTTCTATGGCAAAGATCGAGGATATATTGAATTCTTTCGTTTCGGACAGTTCAAGAAGTCCAACGGTTTTCATATGCTCTCGCTCCTTATCTTGTTGTTTTCATTATACCACCCGCCACCCCGCTTGTAAAGCACCAAACCGCAAAAAAATCTGCACTTTTCGATACAAGCGCAGATCATAACGTTCCTTTTTACGGATTCAAAATAAACTCCACCTATTCACCCCTCTCTTTTTTAAAGGTTTTTGGAAAGTGGAGGGGGAGCGCAAGGGGGAGGAGAAACCCTTTTTCCAAAAAGGTTTTCTCCTCCCCCTCGTATATTAAGAAATTAAACAATACCCTGAGCCATCATAGCCTCGGCGACCTTCTTGAAGCCGGCGATATTAGCGCCCTTGCAGAGGTCGTAGCCGTAACCGTACTCTTCGGCTGCAGCTGCAGCGTTGTCGTGGATGTTAGACATAATAGTCTTGAGCTTTGCGTCAACCTCTTCTGCGGACCAAGCAAGTCTCTGGCTGTTCTGAGACATCTCAAGCGCGGAAACCGCAACGCCACCTGCGTTAACGGCCTTGGAAGGAGCAACGGTAATGCCCGCATCCTGGATGTACTTCAGCGCGTCGTTAGCGGTAGGCATATTGGATACCTCGATGTAATACTTCACACCGTTGGCAACGATCTTTTCTGCCTCTGCCATACCAACCTCGTTCTGAGTTGCGCAAGGCATCAGAATGTCGGCCTTCAGACCCCAAGGCTTTTCCTTTGCGAAGAAAGGAACGCCAAACTTCTCTGCGTAATCCTGAACGCGGTTTCTGCCCGAAGCGCGCATTTCAAGCATATAGTTGATCTTTTCCTCGGTGGAAACACCGTTCTCGTCGTAAATATAGCCGTCGGGACCCGAGATAGCAATTACCTTTGCGCCAAGCTCGGTAGCCTTCTTAACAGCGCCCCAAGCAACGTTACCGAAGCCGGAGATAACAACAGTCTTGCCCTCGATTGTGTCGCCATAGTGTGCAAGCACCTTCTGCGCGAAGTAAACAGCACCAAAGCCTGTAGCCTCGGGACGGATGAGAGAGCCGCCGTAGGAAAGACCCTTACCGGTAAGAACGCCGTTTTCGTACGCGCCGCGAAGTCTCTTGTACTGACCGAAGAGATAACCGATCTCGCGAGCTCCTACACCGATGTCGCCTGCGGGAACGTCAACGTTGGGACCGATGTGTCTGTAAAGCTCGCTCATAAAGCTCTGGCAGAAGCGCATGATCTCGCCGTCAGACTTGCCGGAGGGATCGAAATCGGAGCCGCCCTTACCGCCGCCGATGGGAAGGCTTGTAAGGCTGTTCTTAAGGATCTGCTCAAGACCCAAGAATTTCAGAATGGAAAGGTTTACGGAAGGATGGAAACGGAAGCCGCCCTTGTAAGGACCGATTGCGCTGTTGAACTGTACGCGATAACCCTTGTTAACACGAACCTTGCCGCTGTCGTCAACCCAAGGAACACGGAACATAATGGTTCTTTCGGGCTCGACAAATCTTTCAAGAAGACCTGCAGCCTCGTATTCGGGGTGCTTTTCGAAAACTACTTCAAGAGATTCCAGAATCTCTGTTGCGGCCTGATGAAATTCAGGCTCACCGGGGTTTTTGGCGATCAGATCCGCCAGGACGTTTTGAACATACTGAGACATAAGTATAGGTTCCTTTCATTAAATTGGGCTGACTTGTGGAATTTTGCAACTTTTTTATTTGAAATTTCATCGTTTCGCAAATCAACTCTTGATTTATGTTAGACATTATACCACACTAAAGCGCTTTTTGCAAGAGGTTTCGCAAAAAATTGCAAATTTTTTTGAAAAACCGTCGAATTGCATCGGATCTTGAAAAAATAACGGTGCGCAATACGCGCTTATTGACACCTTTGGCTTTTTATGCTATAATGGTTAAAGAAAACTGCTACGAAAGGATATGATGCCATGAGCAAAAATAGAATCAGAGTTTTAAGCCTGCTGTTTGTCCCGCTGTTCCTTTTGTGCGGATGCAGCCCCACCGCCTTTCTCTCGGACGAAAGCCGAGCAAACTTCCTCTTTGCGCGCGCAGAGGAGCATATGGATCCCGACAGATACCATTACAGCTATGAGGTCACGCTGGATATTCGCGAATCGGGATATGAATACTCACAGAAGGTCGCTTTTGAGGAAATGTACGACGGCAGCGATGCCAATGCGGAAAAATTTTTGTACCGTGAGAGCTTGAACGAGATCACAGGTCTGCCTCAGGAATATGCTTATCTCGGCAATGAGATGTATATTTCATCGGATAGCCAGAAAATATCCGCCCCTGTGGAGAATCTGGACGAGCTGTTCGCCTATCTCCCCTATTACGGCGTGTACTACGATACGGGTGTTTTCGCAACGCTGATCTGTCCCGAGCCCGAGGACGACGTCTACGTGGTGACGCAGATCTTTGACCAACAGAAGGTTTTTGAACAAGCGTACGAGTATCTGTGGTGGGCGATCCCCGGCTATCTTTACGACTATATGGAGGTTGAGAGCCTGAAGGACGTCTATACCTTTAACGGCGACGGCCGACTCGAAAAATACGAGGTGTTCGTGGAGGTGGGATCCACCGACGTGCATTCGGACGATTGGGTCTCCATAAAATACGTACAAAACTTCCTTTATGACGAATTCACCGTTGAATTGCCCGAGGATGTGGAGAGCTATACGCATATCGAGAATTACGCCGCGCTGGACGATATGATCTATGCGGTCAACGGTCTGATCGCAGAGCGTGGCGGACAGCTTGACGTAGTCTTTGATTATCGCTTGAGCGGCGCGATGGAAACCGAGTATCTCGACAGCTCGTCGGTGACCTACCGTGTAGATCAGAACGGCATATTGACCTACAGTATGACAAGTGTATTCTCCTACGGCGAAGCCGAGGATTCAGAGGATACCGTGGTCTACGAATATGACGGAACAACGGTGACCTCGGAATCTCAGGGCAGTCGCACAGAAACTCCCGTGTCCCAAAGCGAGGCATATGCTATGCTGAACCAGCAAAAGGATTTTTTGTGGCTGGACCGCTCTATGGTTGCGGACGTTCTGTCGGTTCGGAAGACGGCGACGGGAACGGAAATGCACATTCTTCCCACACAGCTGTTTACGGAGGAGCTGATGCTCGGAGAGCTTTCCTATCTTGAGCTCTATGCTGACGACAACGCGATTCGCGTAGATTCCGTGGAGCTGACCCTGAATATCAACGCCGACGGCGTGCTTGACAGCGTTTGCTTTACCGCAAGCGTCGGCTTTGACATAGACGGTGAGGAGGTTATCCTGGATTACGTGCACCGCATGAACGTACGCAAGCATAACTGATTTGGATTGTATAAAAAGCGGCCTGCGCAAGGGGTAGATCCCACGGCGCAGGCTGCTTTTGCGTTTATTTACTTAAAAAGTCCTTCAGAATATCCGCAGGCGCTTCCTTGACGGTGGCGGTGATCAGAAAATGCTGAGGGGGCGTGTCGTTGATGTTCAGAACGTAATCCAGCTTTAGCTTGCCATCGGTCAGAAGGCGGTTGTCTACCTTGTTTGCTGATACGTAAACCTTGAAGGGCATATAGGGTGTGTCATACGCGCAAATGTGCATTCTTCCCTCTTCAAATGAAAGAACCGTATTGATCGCGCCCTTTTTCGACATAACGAGAAGGTTGGGGCTTTCGGGGCGGAATATGATCTTTGAGAGCGTGGCGATCTGGGGGTCGTCCTCGTTTTCCTTGTACACGATCTCGATGCTGCCCTCGGCATTGGTTGTGATCACAGCCTCGGTGCACAGCTCGATCTCGTTGGCTTCGTCGGATTCCAGCGCGCGGTCAAGCTCCTCGGGGAGGATCTCTCCGTCTGTCGCGATGCGGGAGAGCAGCTTCTCGATCTCCTCGCCGAGATCGTCTTCCTCATCAACGATCAGAGTCTTTATTTCAAGAATGATGTCCTTATCTTTTTCATGTGGGGTATACAGCATTGAAATTCCTCCGTTCGGGAACGTAAACTTTAAAGAATATTACTATTATAGAATATCTTTTCCGTTTTGTCAAGAGTAAAATGACGGCTCACCGCTTTTTCGGTAAGCCGTCAGGAGATTCAATTAATTGGCGGGAACGGTTACGTTCGTTACCTGCACGAAGGGAATGACTACGGTGGGATTGTTGATCGGCACGATACCAAAGGTCACCGTAACGGTCTTTCCTGCGTGGGAGGCAAGCGGAGCGGTTACTCTGATTCTGCCCAAGGTGTTGTAATCCGCAATTCCTGTTTTGTAGGTCTCG
The DNA here is from genome assembly GCA_017462125.1 of Clostridia bacterium. The sequence continues at coordinate 8,066 of JAFTRQ010000167.1, forward strand.
ATCGCGTTCAGAATGTCAGCGCCGAAGGTGGCACCGGAGGAGGGCTGATTACCGCACTCCTTCCATTCGCCGTCGTCGATCCTGTAGACGATCTTCTGTCCGCCGCCGTTGCAAGCGACCCATCCTCCAAGGATGATGTCCTTGTCCTCGATCGCTCTCGGAACAACGGCTGTTCCGTCAATCTTGCCCATTTCCTTGCCCCAAGGACCCTTGACCTGTGCGCTGCCGTTATATTCGATATAATCTGCGGAGAACGCAAATGCTGCATCTCTTGATTCTACCGAGCTTCCGCACTTGACGCACAGCTTCTGCTCCTTTGCCTCTCCATTGATGGGATACCATTTTTCGGATGCTTGGTGCGCGGTGCATTCGGAGGGATCTACGGTAGGCTGGATCTCTCCGCTGTTCTCTGTCTCCTCTTCGACGGTGTCCACGACCTTAACGCCCGTGACGTGCGCGATCAGACAGAGGGTGTTCTCTTCCTTGGCGGGTACTGCCGCAAAGGTGACGTTGACTGTCTTGCCGATATAATCGGTAAGATGAGCCGAAAGACCCTGCGCGTTCTTTCCCGCGCCCGCGGAGCACTGATAGATAACGTTGAGCTTGGAAGCCTCGGCATCCTTGAAGGTGTAGTCTCCGATGCGTTTTGCGGCGGTAATAACGTGCGCGTCCTGACCCTTCATAATGCCATCCTTGCGGAAGAACTCTACGTCGTGCCAGGTCTTACCTCCGTCGGCACTCCAGACGTACTTCGCAACGCCTCCCTCAACGACTGACCATCCCGAGAATACGAGATGCGCGCCCTCAAAGGTTGTGTCGTTGAAAACGAATACGTCAACGCCCGAGGTGGAATTGCCGCCACGGTAGGAGAATGCGCTGGAGCCGTTTTCACCCATACCGTTGATCATATCGAGAGAGGAGCCGTACGCAAGCTCGGATTCCTTATATCCCGACGAGGGATCGATATAAACGACCTCCTCTGCCTCTCCGTATTCAAAGGTCTGCGCATCCTTTTCGCTATTGAAGAATGCGATGTATTCGAATTCCATATAGGCATCCACGGGAAGCACGCTTGCATTTATAAAGTCAAATCTGAAATGCTTTGCGATCTTGCCGTCAAAGCCCGATATTCTTCCCTGCAGAGTGATGACAGCCAAATGCCACTCGCCGTCCGCTATGAGCGAGAAGGTGGTGGTGCTTCCGCCCTGTACGCTGATGCTGCTGGAATGGGTGTAGACCTGAGAATGCACGCCTGCGGTGGTGGTTCTGTATTTCACAGCCAGCACGGGAGCGACCTCGGTGGGCTCTCTCATCAGCGAGAAATAAGCCTCGCCGGAGGATTGATAATCGTTGTATGCCAGAAGCTTGACATAGCTTTTGCCGTTTTCCTTATGAAGCGTGACCTCGTCGTATCCCATACAGTAGTTGGGCATATCGTCGTAGATGCCGTCCTTGGAGAGCTGATAGATCGCCTTCGCGTCATAGAAAACCACGGGAGCGTATTCCTCTTCAAGTCTTGGGTCAGCCGTTTCGGTCTCCTCTTCGGTAGCCGCCTCGGAGGCTTCGGTTTCCTCGACAGGCGGATTTGCAGCAGACTGTGAGGGTTGCTCGGTTTCTTTCTCGGTTTCAGCGACTGTTTCGGTGCTGCTTTCTGTTATTGCTTCCGTTTCTGAATCGACAGGCTCCGAAGCGTCGCAAGCGAAAAGGCTCAGCGACATCGCCAGGATCAGAAAAAGACAGATCCAATTTTTTTTCATAGTAAGTATCCTTTCTGAAAAGAGGTCATACAATTAATAATATTTTATCATAATATGATAAAAACATCAAGATTTTTTTCTTTTCTTTTACGCTTTCCATATTTTGACTAATTTTTGCTTTCCCGTTTTGTGCAAACTGTCACAGAATAATGGGGGCATCTCTTTAAACTATCCTTTCCCTTGAAAGTTCTTGAAAGGATGGGAGCGCGAGGGAGGGAAAACTTCTTTCAAGAAGTTTTCCCTCCCTCGCAATTTCTATCATAATTAATATTCAGCGTTGCCTACTGTTCTGGGGTAAGGAAGCACGTCACGGATGTTGGAAACACCGGTGAGGTACATAATGATACGCTCGAAGCCGAGGCCGAAGCCTGCGTGCTTGGTACCGCCGAACTTACGGAGGTTGACGTACCACCAATAATCCTCTTCCTTAAGACCGCACTCCTCCATACGCTTCAGGAGAAGGTCAAGTCTTTCCTCTCTCTGGGAGCCGCCGATGATCTCGCCAACGCCGGGAACCAGCAGGTCCATAGCGGCAACGGTCTTGCCGTCGTCGTTCTGTCTCATATAGAATGCCTTGATCTCCTTGGGATAGTCGATCAGGAAGATAGGCTTTTTGTAAACCTGCTCGGTAAGGTATCTCTCGTGCTCGGTCTGCAGGTCAACACCCCAATATACGGGGAACTTGAAGTCTGCCTTCGACTTTTCAAGGATCTCGATAGCCTCGGTATAGGTTACCTTTGCGTAGTCTGCATCACGGAGAGCGGTAAGGCGCGCCAAAAGGGTCTTGTCAACGAAGCTGTTGAAGAATTCAAGCTCTGCCTTGCAGTTATCCATAACGTGGTTGATGATGTACTTGATCATATCCCAAGCAAGCTCCATATCGTCGTTCAGATCTGCGAACGCGATCTCGGGCTCGATCATCCAGAACTCTGCCGCGTGGCGGGCGGTGTTGGAGTTCTCTGCTCTGAAGGTGGGGCCGAAGGTATAGATGTTACCGAATGCCATAGCATAGGTCTCGCCCTCGAGCTGACCCGAAACGGTAAGGTTTGCGGACTTGCCGAAGAAATCCTGGGAATAGTCTACCTGTCCGTCCTCCGTCTTGGGAAGGTTGTCCATATCAAGGGTGGTTACGCGGAACATTTCGCCCGCGCCCTCTGCATCGGAGCCTGTGATGATGGGCGTATGAACGTAAACGAAGCCTCTCTGATTGAAGAAGGAATGGATTGCGAACGCAACCTCACTTCTCACTCTGAATACAGCGGAGAAAAGGTTGGTACGGGGACGGAGATATGCCTGCTCGCGCAAAAATTCCACAGAGTGACGCTTGGGCTGGAGAGGATAGTCGGGAGTGCTGGTGCCCTCGATCTCTACCTTGGTAGCCTTCAGCTCAAAAGGCTGCTTTGCCTCGGGAGTGAGGGTAAGAATACCTGTGACTACCAGCGCCGCGCCTACGTTCTGCGAAGCGATCTCGTCGTAATTATTTACGATATCTCTTTCGAAAACAACCTGAACGCTCTTGAAATAAGAGCCGTCGTTCAAATCGATAAATCCAAATGCCTTGCTGTCGCGGAGGTTTCTGACCCAACCGCCAACGGTAATTTCCTTGCCGCCGAACGCTTCCTTGTCGGCGTAAACGTCTTTGATAAGAGTTCTTTTCATAGTTTCAGTTCCTTTTATGCGTTGTTTCATTTATTTTTCATAGGAAATACTTTCATAAATACTATTATATAATTATTTGCTGAAAAAATCAAGTATAAAATGAAATTTTTCTTGAATTTGAAAACTTTTTCTTAATTTCGCGCTTTGTTTTGCTCAAAACTATTGATAATTTATAAAAACTGTGGTACAATTTATCTGTTCAATTGAATTTATTCAGCCCGAAGGCGGCTTCGTGGCGGCAAGGAGACGGTTTTGAGTGTCAATATCAAGGAAATAACCACGGAAGCCCTGGCATATCTCGGGGATTCGGTGATCGAGCTGAAGGTACGCGAGCTGTTGGTCAACAGCGGGATCGGAGGCTCGGGAAATCTGAACAAAGCTTCTCTTCTGTACGTGAAAGCGTCGGAACAGGCGGCGGCAATGCGCAAGCTGCTCCCGCTCTTGACCGAGGACGAGCTTGCCGTGTTCAAGCGCGGCAGGAATATGTCCGGCGGTAACGTTCCCAAAAGTGCCACGATGTCGGAGTATCGCACGGCAACGGGTATGGAGGTGCTCTTCGGATACCTTCACCTGGCGGGACAACGGGAGAGGATCGATTTTCTCTTTGCCGAGGCATATTCAAAGGGCGAAGATCAATCGCAATCAAATCAGTAACGTTTTTCGAAAGGAATTTTATTATGAAGCATCCTATTATCAAATTCAAGATCAAAAATTTCGGCGAGATCACAGCAGAGCTCTATCCCGAAAAGGCACCCGCGACCGTTGAGAATTTCCTCGGTCTTATCAAGGAGGGCTTTTTCGAGGGGCTGATCTTCCACCGCGTTATCAAGGGCTTTATGATTCAGGGCGGCGGCTTTGACACCGAGTTCGAGCACAAGGAAGCCGAGGCTATCAAGGGTGAGTTTATCGCCAACGGCTTTATGTCCAACGATCTGCGCCACAAGAGAGGCGTGCTCTCTATGGCGAGAACCAGCGATCCCAACTCCGCAAGCTCTCAGTTCTTCATTATGCATCAGGATGCACCTCACCTTGATGCACAGTATGCAGGCTTCGGTATGGTGACCGAGGGTATTGACGTGGTTGATAAGATCGCAAATACCAAGACCGGTAGCTACGGCTGGTATCAGGACGTTCCCAAGGTTCCGATTGTGATTGAAAAGGTTGAGATCGTAGAGGAATGATTTAAACAAGGCGGCTCCTTGCATGCAAACAAGGAGCCGCTTTTTGATTTGTTATAACGTTAGTTTTCTGCCGGAATCGGAACTGCGGAGATGACCACGCTTGTGACCTTGGAATACCTCGTATATCGCTCAAAGGCCTCCATCAGCTTTTCGGTGGAGGGAGTGAATCCGCCTTCGATCCACTCTTTTGAGTAAAACAAAACGATCTGCTTTTCTCCACCGTTCAATTCAAATTCGGTCCATGACTTCCAACGAGTGTTTACGGCATATATATCCGGAAATTCAGTATAATCCATAATAAGCATAAATGCGCTTTCAGTGTTCTTACTATCGGCAACGATCTCCTCCAACAAATCCAAAGCTTCATGATAGCTTGTGACCCGCTTCCACTCATTCCGATTGGCTTCAACAAGCTCCTTCATTGTTCTTACATCTGAAAGCTTGCTGATTTTCAACTCTAAATCATTTGAATAGGTTACAATATCCGTGCAAAACTGAAGCTTGGAATAGTCAACGCTTTCTAAATCGGGGGCAGCGTCACCTGTGTCCCAATATTCCATTTGCGCCCATTCGGGAGCAGTTTCAGTTTCTTTTTCTGTTCGCTTTTGTGTTTCTTTTTCCGTTTCCTTTTCTGTCGATATTGCTACGCTGTCGGAGTCGCTTTCATCGGGCATATTCATATCGCAGGACGGCAGGATCATTAGAAAGCACAGTAAAAGAATGATGAATCGTAAAGTTTTTGTTTTCATAAAGGCCTCCTTAATCAGCTAGAAAATATGAATTTTTTAACATCTATAACGAAAGAAAGCGTAAAATGTGACCAGAGATGTGTGAATATTCTGTAAACATTGTCTCCTTTTGTATATTATACCAAAATGATGTGATTTCGTCAAGTGTATTTGGTGATTTTTCCGCAAATAAATGTAAAAATCAAAAAAGCCGCCCGAGGGCGGCTTGGGGCGTTATGTCATTCAAATTCACTTCAAATCAACAGGAACAATACTCATTTTTTCAACCAAAGAAATCATCTGTTTTTCCGTATATGTACGATTGTAAAAAGCAAATTTTACAATATTTGACCCGTACACGAATTGGATATTGGGGGCACTGATTTGCGGAATATATAAAATTGCATCATACTGCTCGCCATCAATGGTAATGGTAATATTTTTAACATTTTTCCATCCTTCGGAATCAAAAGAATCGGTTCTTGGAAGATAGGGATTGATTTTTTTGAAATATGCCTCTAATCCTTCGCTATACAGAAGATCAGAATATTCATCAACGGGGATTTTAACCTCAAACCCGAAGAAATCGTAATAGTAATTATAACAATATTTAAAATCATCCGCAAAAGGATTCATGCATTCCGATATCTCTATGCGCAAAAGCTCATTTTCATCGACGGGCTTGATCTCAAGAGGAGAAGATTGCAATATGGTTTCGCCCACAGTGTAATAAACCATTTCCCTACCGTCTCGGTTCTGCATATATTTTTCTTTGCCGTGGGATACTTGCTTCAAGTAAGCAAAAAAATTATCTTTATCACCAAAATACGCTCGAATTACATCATCATCCGAAAGTTCTTCAAACACGAAATCATCGACCTCAGCAGAACCGGATTGGTTTATATCCGCATCTGTTTCTTCCATCATATCTTCATTAATATTGCACGAAGAAAGCAATACGATTACAACCAACAAAACACTCAAAATTGCCATTTTATTTTTCATTATAGGCCTCCTTAATCAGCTAGAAAATATGAATTTTTTAACATCTATAACGAAAGAAAGCGTAAAATGTGACCAGAGATGTGTGAATATTCTGTAAACATTGTCTCCTTTTGCATATTATACCAAAATGATGTGATTTCGTCAAGTGTATTTGGTGATTTTTTCGCAAATAAATGTAAAAATCAAAAAAGCCGCCCGAGGGCGGCTTTTGTTATAGAATTAGCGTTCCAATTCATCAGAAAAACAAACAATATCAATATTATTGAATACTTTTTCAACATCGGCTTCATCAAGGGTATAATATACGATATTTGTTAAAACACCGTCAATGTCCGCGACCCATCGTATAATGTCTCCTTTTCTGTCCGAAAGATTTTCCGTAGATTTGGAATATAATGTAAGCATTCCGTCAGCATAGCGAATGGGGTCTGATAAAACAGTTTTCTCTTCCTTTAATTTTGCGGAAACATCAGTTTCAGACAAATTGTATTCAAAGCGTATCCATTCACCGTTTGATGCCTCTGAACTGATATACGCAAATTCATAGGGGGTACCCGTATCTTCGCTGACTCCTTTATCATATGATATCCACACAATTTTCCCTTCTATCAGCTCAAGATATGGGAGAGAATCAATCAAGCTTAAAAACTTTATCAGATCGTCCTTGCTATTTACACTGCCGCCCTCTATGCTTTGAAAATAGGTCCTCAGCGTATCCTCGTCATTACACAATATCATTTTTCGCATTTTGTTGAGTTCGTCGAGACTTCGAACGCTGATCGTTTGATCGGATGGCTCATTTCGGGCAACATTTTGATTGATTTCTGTGCTTTCAATATTCTCAACTGTATCCACAAGGCTATTACTGTAGTTGTCATATTCTTTGCTGTGCGAAAATTGATGGCAGCCAACACATGTACATAATATAATCAGCATTATTACGACTACTAATTTTTTCATAGTGTTATCCTCCTGTACGAATTATTTATTGATTATGATGATCACGCAAATGTTGCAAAATACCTTTTGAGTGAGTCGAACTCATACATTGTGAACAATATAAAGTATATTCGGTACCATTGTTACATCTTTCTTCTATATCTGTTTTAGGTTCTGTCATAATACAGTCTGGAGGACTCAATAAATTCCGATCACAGCGCCAACAATCGTTAGATGGATTATTACAATTATCACTTGTAGGATCATAGCAATAATGATCTGGTGCGCCTAACTGATGAGAGACTTCATGTAATAGAGTATAAACACTCTTGGCTCTAATCACGGTATTGTCCAAATTTACATATGAATTATCCGTTACCGTTTTTATCGTCATAATAATCATATGTGAAAATTTATACGATGCTGAAACTTTTCCACCTAAAGAATGACCTGACCACATTACTTTAGTTATAACATCCGTACCAGCATTGAATTGTGCAACTCCATCATCATGAATGGCTGTTCTCGTTTTGTGATCGTCTGTATGATTGCAATCAATACTTGTATGCGATAATGTAGTAGGCGTACCTGTACATAAATCTGCACAAGATGTGTAACTATTTATTGTGGTATCAATTGCAACTCCAAATAATTTTAATAAAACAATTGAACATAAATCTTGATAAGAATCGATATTTTCAGGTGTATTGGTAAATCTAACATTATATCCTTGATCATAATAATGCACAATGGAGAAAGAATATAAGCACGATTGTAAATCCCACTCATCTTTATAATTTGAATCGTCCGTATAAGTGGTCATAGTTAAATTTGCACCGTTTCCACTTGTTTCGTATGGAGTTGCAAGAACCATCCCGCTTGATTCGATTCCTTTACACACCAATTTACAGTTTCCCGATGCTGTCTTAATGGCTTTCCACTTTGTATAATCACTGATCGTGCTATATTGCTTAACTACTGATGAGTTGGTCGAATCAACGCCGATATACATATTGCTATATTCGGATTTTAATGTAAAATACCCATCACTTTCAAAGGATAGATACCATCTTGATTGCGGTTTTGCATTAAATTGCCACTGTTGAATTATCGCACCTTCCAATTTAGAGGGACCTTCTATATCAATATACTTCCCGGTAGCAACGTTTTGTATATAATGTGTTTTTGAATCATTTTCAGATATATCATAGTTTATAGTGACATATGGTCTGCGATAAATATCGCCTTCCATAGTTGACAAATCAACATATGAAGACATTCCCCCATATCTTTGTAAAGCAATGCCATAATTATCACTTGCACCCTCATACCACAATGTAACTGCATCGGTTATATCAATCGTCCCTCTCGGGGGATTTGTCAATGTCTCTCCATTTGTATCTCTAAATACTGTCATAGACATATAATGGTCTGCCAATCCCATGTTAGCATATTGATTCACGTGATTCCAATTTTGGGTGCCGGGAGTCCATTCTTCCATTACCTGATAAGCATATACACCAACGCTACCACCGCTAACATCCAAGCTATAGGACACATTCAAATTCGCACTAGTAATTGTCGCAAATCCCGGTATATATGGCATCGAAAATTGAATATAAGCAATTTCATTCCGCCCAACTCGCACATAACTTGCCGAACCATAGCGATTATTTGGATACGTTGATGAAATATATGTATCATATATTGGATCCATAACATTGATGCCAGTGCGCGTAGAACTACCATTTTCACTTAGTGCCTTGACATCAATAGTTTTCCAACTGCCATTTTGATCTAACTCATGAACGGGATATGGAAAGATAATCGCCTGATAGGTACCATCTGCCAATCTAAAATGCTTGACATTTTTTCTCGTAAAGACACAATTTCTGCGACTTCTTCATTTACATGAATTATATCCAATTCTTGAAGCAGGCTATAAACCTCTGACTCTGCTTTTTCAATTGTGGCTGTATTATCAACAATTATTGTGTCCTTAGCACCAACTGTTATAAAACAAAAATTAAAAACAATTACAAATATAATTAAAACAAAAAATACTTCATTTGCAATCCTCCAAAAATGATCAATTAAAATTAAATAATGCACTTATTGGAAAGCATAAGCACATAGCTTATGCCCATACCCTGCGAAAGAGCAGAGGAATCACTCGGTTCATCAATTTCATTAAAAAACGCATCATATCGTTGTCCTCCTTTTGCGTTGTAATCCTTCGTTAATGCCTATAACGAAAGAAAGCGTAAAACGTGACAAAAGATGTGTGAAGATTTTGTAAACATCACCTCTTTGCGCATATTATACCAAAATCGTGTGAATTCAGTAAATATATTTGGTGATATTTCTGTGAACGGAGATGCTACTTTGTGCAATCAAATTACGGATTAAACGGTTGACACACTCCTACAGCCTTCGACATATTCTGTATTGAAGGTCGATTGCGATCTTCAATATTACAAACGGAGGACAAAATGGCAATATTTACAAATCAGGCAATCTTATCATACAGAAACGGCGCGGTCAGCTCCAACGTGGTTACGGGAGAGCTGGTGGATGTGCTTTCGGCAACCAAAAACGCGCTTCTTGACACCTACGTGCGCGATGAGACCGTGACTTACGTGATCAACGTCTTCAACTCGGGCAACGCGCCCATGACAGGCGTTACGCTGACCGATGATTTAGGTGCATACACCTTCGGTCAGACGACTTTGATCCCCCTCTCTTACGTTGAGGACTCCGTAGCCTATTATCTTGAAGGCATTCTGCAGCCCCAACCCACTGTTACCTCAGGCCCTGCGCTGACGGTTAGTGGGATCACGATCCCTGCGGGCGGTTATGCACAGATCCTCTACCAGGCAAGGGTCAATGAATTTGCACCCGTTGTCGCGGACGGAGAGATCACCAATACCGTAACCGTTGTCAGCGGCAATGAAAGCGTTACGGCAAGCGACACCGTTCGGGCGGTTGCGGCTCCCTTTTTGGCTATCAATAAGGCGGTCTTTCCCGCAACGGTCAGCGAGAACGGTCAGCTGACCTACACCTTTACCATTCAGAACTTCGGCAACACCGATGCCGTGGCTACCGACGATCTTGTGGTGACGGATACCTTTGATCCCATTCTTGATCCCATTACCGTCACCTATGAAGGCGTTGTATGGACGGAGGGAACGGAATATAATTATAACCCTGCCACGGGCCTGTTTGCAACGCTCCCCGGAAACATTACGGTTCCTGCGGCTACCTTTGCGCAGGATCCTGTTACGGGTGAATGGAACGTGGTGCCGGGCAGCGTGACCCTGACTGTCACCGGAACGGTCTGATCCCGTTTTATACGGAAATACCCGATGTCTCAGGATATCCGATGTCTGCGGACATCGGGTTTTTCTGCTTTGCGGGAGAAAAATATTGACTTTTCGGGAAAAGGGTTGTATAATGATTTCAAGGAGTGATCCTAAAAAACCTGATCATGAAAGGATGGTTATGAATATGAAAAACAATTACGGAATCCAGCTTTACAGCGTTCGTGATTCAATGGAAAAGGATATGAAGGCCACGATGCAAAAAATCGCGGATCTTGGCTACAAATACGTTGAGTTTGCGGGATTTTTCGGTCACAGCGCAGAGGAGGTCAAGCAGATGCTTGACGAAACCGGTCTGATCTGCTCGGGTACGCATTCCGGATGGACAGACCTCCGCCCTACGAAGATTATGGAAACGGTCGCGTATCATAAGGCGATCGGAAACCCCAACTATATCGTTCCCGGCGCGGATCTCTCCACGCTTGAAAAGATCGAGGATTTCTGCAACGTAATGAACTTCGCACAGCCCATTCTCGCGGCAGAGGGCATTAAGCTCGGCTATCACAACCATTCTCACGAGTTCGTTGTTATGCCTTGGGGCTCCACCATCCACGCAGAGCTTGAAAGAAGAACCAACGTAGAGTTTGAGATCGATACCTTCTGGGCATTCAACGCGGGTCTTGATCCCGTCTGTGTGATGAGCAAGCTGAAGGACCGCATCCGCGTGATCCACCTGAAGGATGGCTTCAAGGGCGGTAAGGGTATTCCGCTCGGTCAGGGTGAGGCACCCGTAAAGGCGGTTATCGATTATGCCGTGGCGAACAATTTGACGATGGTGGTCGAGAGCGAGACCTTGACTCCCAGCGGTATGGACGAAGCCATCGCTTGCATGGATTTCTTGAAGAGCCTTGACTAAAACGGCTTGATTCGGGACAACAATATGAAGCTGATAGATTATCGAGAGGGGCAATACCCCTCTCAGCCCGATCCTTATATCTTAAAGGCAAACGGCAGATATTATCTTTACGTTACGGGGGCTGACGGCGTTCACGCATTTGCAAGCGACAGCCTGTTATGCGGGTATGAGGATATCGGAAGCGTCTTTTGTAAGGAAGGCTGCAAGGAATATTGGGCGCCTTCGGTCATTGAGCTTGGCGGAAAATATTATATGTACGTCTCTTTTATGCCCGAAAATGAGAGTGACGTTCATCAAGAGGCGATACACGTTGCCGTGTCCGACAGCCCCGAGGGTCCCTTTACCTGCGTAAAACAGCTGTTAGCTCCCTTTTCGATCGATGCCCACGTTGTGAATAATGAGGCGGGGCTCTTTATCTTTTATTCGGTCAACGATTATGAAGCAGAGAGAGCGGGCACGTATATCGTAGTCGATCGCCTGCTTGATCCCTTTACGGTGGCGGGAGCTCCCGTGGCGGTGGTTCGCCCGACGCTTGACGAGGAGATCTTTATGCGAGACAGGTTTCGCCAAGGGCAGCATTGGCACACTATAGAGGGCGCGTTTTATTTCCGCGAGGGGGATTATCACTACGTGATCTACTCGGGAAACTGTTACCAAAATGAGCATTACTATCTGGGATATGCCTGCGCCAAGACCGATGAGCGGGATCTGACACGTGTCAATTTTCAAAAATATCCCGACAGCAACACCTATGCACCGTTGATATCTGCCAACGATTTTGAAGCAGGCACGGGGCATAACAGCCTGATCAAGGAGAACGGGCAGTATTACGTGATCTACCACGGCAGAGATCTTGTTCCCGATCCGAGGCTCGGTCGGGAGGACCGAACAGCGAGAATCTGTCGTCTTGAGGTTGACGGAGAGCGGCTGCGCGCGGTCAGATTTGGGGATCGGCTGTAGGTGATGGCGAGAGATTTTTGTTGACCGAAGTGTGAACAAATCAAAAAACGTCAATGAAAACCTTGTAACTTTCAAGAGCGCTCTTGACAAGATTTTGTAATCATATTATAATAAAAACGTATGGAAACGGACCGTTCCGTAAGCATCCGGCGGATTTATCATCGATACAGATCTGCACACCCATACAAAATGAAAAGGTTGGGAGGGAGAGATCACCGTTATGAAAAAGCTTTTCTTAAAGATCAAATCAACAGTGGTCAATTTCTTCAAATGGGTGTGGCGGGAATGCAAGGATTGGCGCACGATCGCCTTGCTTGCTCTCGTGTGTATCGTAATCGGCTCGCCTGTTTGGGTAGGCTATCTTTTGGGTATCCTCTTCGGATGGGAATGGGCAATCGTGGCGGCAACGGTGGCTTGGGGCTTTTGGATGCTCCCGGGTGCTCCCTATTTTGCCCTTTGTGTTTCCGTGACCTTGGCGATTAAAAGGATATATCAAAGGTGGAGGAAGAAAAAGGAAACGCCCCGCGATCCTAAGGTCGATGCCGATTCAACGGACAGCAATCAACAGCCTTAACGGCGAAGAAAAAACAGGAAACGAGCTGACAATGCTCGTTTCCTGTTTTTTTATAGACTTGCGGTATCAGTCGGCATAAACGCTGTGCTTGTCCTCGCCGGTCTTTGCCTTGTAGGCCTCAAGGTCGTTGAAATCCTCGCCGCCCCAACGGTTAAGCAGAATATCGTTCCTCGTGTATTTGTTGTTGTCGATATGGGTCTGCTGTTCTGCCTCGGGAGAGATAATGGAATAGATCGCCGCGCCCACGGGAGCGGGTCCGAAGTAGTTGTTCTCAATGACAAGATTGCCGCCCTCGGTAGCGTTGTCGATCCTCCACATGAAGATGTGGTGTCCCATAGGCTTGGGCCAGATCTCGCTGTAACGGGGCAATTCCTCGCCAAGCATTGCAAATCCGCAGCCCGCGTTCAGACAGGTGTTGCCCGTAAAGCAGGAATCGATGGGCAGCTTATCTCTATACTCAAACGCCGCCATACCGTAGGTGTCGAAGGTGTTGTTTCTGCATACGAAATTGACGGTAGGCTGGGTCTTTTCACCGGGACCCTGATGGGTCACGCAGGAGTCGTAGACGTTCTTGAAGGTGCAGTTTTCGATCAGAATATCATTGCCCTTTGCCCAGATCTCAAAGCAGTTGCCGAAGCGGATCTTCAGCTTCTTGCTCCAGGCGCATCCGCCGATGTTTTCGATGACGCAATTTGTTACGGTGATGTTGTTTCCCGATCCCGCAAGAGCGTGAACGCCGCTGTTGATAAAGCGGAGGCTGTCAAAGCTCATTCCGTCTCCGAGACCGACCAGCTGTCTGGTGTGGTAGCCGATCGCCTCAATGTGAGAGTACACGGTTGCGGGATTTCCCACCGAGTATACGTAGAGCGTTTTCTCATCAAGCGCGGGCTTGAATCTGTCGCCAAGGCAGTTTCTCTCGTCGTAAAAATCACCCTGCGCGCAAAGCTCCTCCTTCTCCCAACGGAAGGTTGCGGTGCAATCCGACTCGTTATAAACGATGTTACCCACGTCGCCGATGATGGGCTTGGTGCATTTCCATACGTTTTCGGTTTCCGTCTCTTCCCAATCCTCGGGGAGGCTCACGTCAAAGGAGCCGCAGAAGGTGGGTAGCTCGCCCTCTCCGTATGCGCCGTAGCTTACGAACTTTTGCGCGTGGAGCTTATCTCTGTAAAAGCTTCCGCGCTTGAAAAGGACGGTATCGCCCGCCTGCACGTCAATGTCTGTATAATTTTTTCTTGCCGTTTCGGGTGTAAGACCGTCAAGGGCATCGTTTCCGCTTAAATGGTCGATATAATATGTTGCCATAGTTGCCTCCGCGTTTTAATTTGTTACGGTTATTATACCATATTTCGGAGAGGTTGTCAATAAAAGGCATCAATATAACTTCATTTCGCGGTGTTTGCCGCTCTGTGCGAGGAGCTTACTCGAAAATATCTCCTGAGTCCTCGTAATCCACCGCAAACGTGGTGTATTTGACCGTGAATTGCGAACAATTATCAATGATTGCACTGCTTGCACCAATAGCAATAAACCATGCCTTGATGTCTTGGGTCTGTTGGTTGGGCTCGTAGCGATCCACCGAAAGTATGATTTCGCTGCTGCCATCATCTCGCTGAAATTCCAGCAAGGCGCAGGATGCGATCTCGTACCGTATCGATCCGCTTCCCTCGATCAGATAGGTCAGGATCAATTCGTTTTTATCGAAATAGTTGTCGGGAAGGTCGAAAAGCTTACCTGTGCCGTCGGGGCAAACCAATTTATACAGCGCGTCAAGCTCCTCGTGAGAGCTGATCTTCAGGATCGGCGCCTCTCCGCCTGCAACGTCCTCCTTGTTGATCACGTATTGCTCAAAGAGCTGATCTGCATTTTCAAGCCAAGGCATTGCCAAGCAATTTGAATAAGAGGGAGTAAACTCTATCGGTAAAACGACGTCTGTAAATTGAACGCTGTATATGCTGTCGGGCGTGGCGGCTTCCTTGGGCAATCCCGTTACGATGAACCAACATTTTTCGTCTTCTGTAAACATATATGGGCATCTTGCGTCGATGTTGACGGTCAGTTGAGAAGTGTCTTGATTTCGCAAAAGAGTAGCTTCGCGAACGTCGTATTCAATCATTCCGCTTCCGGCGGTCTCATGGGTTATGATCAAGCAGTTTTCATCGAAAAATCCCTCGGGAAGCGAAGGTGAGAACGCCAACCTGCTGCTGAGGCAAACGGCCTTGAATGCCGCAAGCTCCTCCTCGGAGCCTATCCGCATCATAGTGGGACCGTAGGGCTTTTGATCCTTTTGCGTTACCAAAAAGTCGGCAAACAGCCTACGGATATCCTCGGGCTCATACATTAACGACACTTCGATGCTGTCTTCATAAACGAGCTCTACCGATTCCTTTTGTCCTAACACCTCTTCGTCAAGGATATCCGTCACCGTTCCCATAAAGATTGGCAGACAGGTCTCACTGTCCACAATCATATAGACGAACGGACGGTTCAGTGTAACCGAATATGCGGGCGGCATCGGGATGCTTTCGGGGATTCCCTCTACTGCGGTGACCGCGGCTGCGCGGGTTCCCGCCTCTGTCAGCTCAATGACGGTCTTGTGAAGCACGCGGCTGATTGCAAGATCGCCCGAAGAACAGCTTCCGATGCCCGAAAAATCTGCTCTCTGTCCCAAAAAGCAACGGCTAAGACCCATTGCCTGCAAAGTGTTGGCAAAATTTGCGCTGTACTCATACTTGAATTTCGGAATGCTCACGCCCACCGACACTCGGAGAGGATTGTTGATCATTGCATACAGCTTCTGCGCATCTAACTGCGCTACGTATTGCTCAAGAGAAACGTCCTCTGTCGGAAGCATGGCGACGAAGCAATAGTTGCCCTCGTAATACTTCACAAAGCCCTGTGCCAGCCCGTCATTCAGATATCCGTATTCCTCGGAATTCAGCATATCTACCTTTTTCAGGATGCCGTCAATTGTCAGAAATTCGTCGCTTTCAACGTTATTATCTTGATATTGAGATGCCCATTTGGCGTCAAAAACCAACGCGTTGATCAGGTATAAAACGGCCTCGGGATCAAGCTCGTCGAAAAGCTTTTTGATCATACCGTCGGTGTTCTGATCGACCCAAGCGTTGATCTCATCTGCCGTTGCCTGATCGAAGGGGCGCGCGTGAACGTCAGCCTTATAATACTGCGCCGTAAGATCGGTAAACTCTTTGCGCAGAGTGATCTCATTTTCCTTGAGCCAGATCGAGTTGGCAATATACAGCTTTGCTCTGTCGCGGGACGTAAGGCTTTCTGCATAATTTTGGAACTCCTCGTTCAGCTCGGAAATAGGAAGTCCTAACAGCTCCTCAAGCTCGGCAAGAGTTTCGCCCTCGGCGCCGTTTGCCGTCATAGCAAGAGCCAGGGCTACCGATAAGGGAGAGATCAGCAAGGAATCGTTACCCTCCTGTTGATTTAAAGATTCCTTGAAAAGCTCCAAAGCAAACGCGAACTGTGTGGAAACGAACTCGCTTGCGGGAGGATCATATTCTACGGGGATCGTAATAGGGGGTTGCTTCGTAATGCTTTGAGTCTCTGTCTCGGTTTCATTTTTCTGCCCTGAGTCTGTTTCGGTAGCAGTGTTGCCTTCATTTTCTGCGGTGTCTTCAAAAATAACGTTTTCATTCAGATCGCATGCCGCAAGGGATGCAATTGTGCCAAACAGTATGGTAAGGCATAATAAAATGCCGGTCAGTCGATACAGCTTCATAAAAATTCCTCCTGACAATTAGTTTTCAAGGCTTTCTAAAAGGTTGTTCAAGCGCTCTGCAAGCTCGGCATATTTCATAGCGTCAAGCGCGTAGTGAACCGTCTTCCCTTCCTCTGTAGTGATAGAAATAATATAAACCAGGTCGGTGTCCGATACGCTTTGAGAGAGCTCGGTGCTGCTGAACTGATAGCCCATGGTAGCCTCTTCCTTAAAATCGGTCGTGCTACCGGTGGTTTCGCACAGATCCTCGGGCGGTAAACTCTCCGATTCCATGCTTTCCGAGGGCGCAATGGTGCCTTCCTCCGGGCAATCGGTTTCGGAATGGCTGTTGTTGTAGCTCTTTTCCGGAGCGGTGTTTTCAGGGAGACTTGGCACTGTTCCTTCGGGAGATTCGGTCCTTTCCTCGAGCCATTCCTCGGTTTCCCATAGCTCGTCTTCGGGAATCGTTGTGTCGGAAGGTGTGTCGGTCGTTTCGGTTTCATATACGCTTCTCGAGTAAGTGTACCAGCCGTTGTCGCTGTCCGAAAACAGAAAAGCCTCCTGATTAGCCTCGATAAAGGAAAGCAACCTCTCGGCATCCTCGGTGCTGTTGATCTCGAGCGTGCCGTCGGGGAGCGTTGATAAGGCCGAGCCCTCATCCCGTATGTTTCCCTTTAAAGGAAGCCTTACGGACAGAAGCGCGGGAGCGGACGGTACGTAGCTCTCCTCGCTTTCGGAAACGATATCGGAAGGCTTGCCGAAAATTCCAACTGCCGTCAGTAATCCAAAGCAGATAATAAAGGAGGCACCGGTCATCAGCATTCTCTGCCGTGCCTTTTTTCTTCTTATTAAGTTTACCTTGCGCCGCTCAAGCTCTGCGCAAAATTCTTCGTGTGATCTCATTTTAAGATACCTCTCTCTACGATCATGGAACGCAATTCCGCTTTCGCGCGATATAAAAGATTGTCTACCTGCTTTTTGTTCAGCTTCATAACCCTTGCCGCTTCTTCATAAGACAGCTGCTCGAAATATACCAGATAGATGACAGTCCTCATCTTTTCGGGTAATTTTGCGATTGCCTTGCGGACTTCCCTGTTCTGCTCGTCCCGCAGAAAATCCTCATCAACCGATAGCTCCGTTGACAGATAAGGCTCCGCATCCTCAAGCGCGACCGTTGCATGTCTTGCGCGGTGCCGTATGTAGTCGATGGCGCGGCTTCTGCCCAGCATATAAAGGTAGGTCTTCAACGTTACCTTGAAGTTGTATCGGCGGTTGACTGCCAGCTCGGCAAACACGTCGATAGCAACGTCCTCCGCGGCATGGTAGTCTCGGGTGATCCCCGCGATAAATAGGGTCAAGGGTTCACGGTATTCTTTTACGATCTGCTCGAAAGCGGTCTCGTCACCATCAAGGTATCGGCGGTAGCTACTTGCGCCGTTGTCCATATGGTACGTTACCTTTCAAGTTTTTTGGTTCGCTAATTATACGAAAAAAGCGATCGAAATCCTTATGGTTTTCCAAAAAATTTTTTCACTTATATTATACCACTCAAAGCAACGGAAATCAATAGAAAATCGGACTGCCACGGTTTTGACGTGGCAGTCCTTTTAGAAAAGCGTTTATTTTTCTGCAATGACCTCTGTTGCCGCCTCGGTGACGGCAGAGGATTCGTAAGAGGTGTCGCGGCTTAAGGTAAGCTTTGCCTCCTCGCTGAAATAATCGGTGGGATCAACGGCAAGACCGTTTACCGTCATTTCAATGTGAAGATGAGGCTCATCGGCAAGCTCTGCAATGGCGGATTCGCCCACTCTGCCGAGCTGCTGACCGCACTTGATCTCCGCATCCTCCTCGATACCCGCGGAAAGCACGGGATCAAGGTTCTTATAGAAGGTGAAGATCTCATCGCCGTGAGAGACGGCAATGCATCTGCCCATCAGCGCATCATCCCAAATCTTTGCGACAACACCGTCCGCCGCGGCGAAAACGGGAGCGCCCTCTTCGGTAGCAATATCAACGCCAAGGTGCACTCTGTAGTCTCCCATGGTATCGGACCAGACCTGAAGCGTTGCATCGTGACCCTTGGAAATAGAGCCGCTTACAGGAAGAGCAAGCTCAAAGACCTCGGGCTCAGCTCCGACGGGTGCTTCGCTTTCCTCGTTGTGCGTAGGCGCATCGATGGTTCCGTTTACGATCTCATTGTTGTTGCTGTCGGTTACTGCCTCGGTCTGCTGATTGCCGGTATCACCGCTCTCTACGGCATACTTTTTCTTGGCGCGATTTGTGGCAATGCTGACAGACAGCACCACGGCAAGCGCAAGCACAAGGCACAGCGACACGGCTACTACACCGCGGCGGCGTGACAGCTCCTTGCATTTTTTAGCAAAATTGCTTTCTTTGAATTTTTCCCACATATTCAAATCTCCTTTTTGTGAATCTTCCACCTTTGCGAGGTGGGTGCAGACTTATTCTCTGCCAATCCGTCCTCTTTTATGCAGACGTGGGAAAATATTTATAAAAATACGGAGGAAACGACGCTTTCGCGCAGTTCCTCCGCATATTCCGAGTGATCAGCTCTCTTCGATAGCGTCGAAGCTTTCTCTTGCGCGGAAGATCAGCGAGATGCACCATACGCCCGCCAGAGCAACGATCGTGTAAATGATCCTGCTGACGACGGACATCGGTCCACCGCATATCCATGCAACAATGTCAAAGTTGAAAATGCCGATGCTACCCCAGTTGAGAGCGCCGATCACCGTCAGAATAAGAGCGATTCTATCAATAATCATAGTAAAAACCTCTTTTTGCGGAGATAATATACGTATATAGTTCTCAAAGGCTTTGTTTGAGGATCATATAACAATATTATTCGCAAGGTGATCTTTTTGCCCGTGGATCGGGCTGTTATTATTCTGCCACAAGAGTGCTTTTTTATACGCCGAGAAAATTTTGGCTGCGATCAACTTGGCTTTTTGAAAAATTCTTTTTCTTGATTGGGTATTGACATTTTTCGGATTGTTTGGTATAATAATTTAGGCAAATCAATCGTATATTCTCCGGGGTGTGGCGCAGTTGGTAGCGCGCGACGTTTGGGAGCGTGCAGGCAGTTTCTGTCTTTTCATTTTCGGGAGGCCCGAAATCCCTTGTAAACACTGACTTTTTCGGGTGTTTCACTTTTCAAAAATCTCGCAACAAAGTGGTTTGACCACAGATTTGACCACTTACGGAAAAATTTAATACAATATCGGGGTGTAGCGAAGCTGGTATCGCAC
>JAFTRQ010000168.1 GCA_017462125.1 Clostridia bacterium
AGCTTTATCAGAGTCAGTTTGATGTAGAGGAACAGGACGTATAAATTACAATAAACAAAGAAATGGAGATAAACTAATGAAAATTGCAGTAACTTATGATAACGGACAGATTTTTCAGCACTTTGGACACACCGAGCAGTTTAAGATCTACACGGTAGAGAACGGTAAGATCATTTCTTCCGAGGTCGTGGATACGAACGGCAGCGGTCACGGCGCACTTGCGGGCTTTCTCGCAGAGCAAAACGTAACGATACTGATCTGCGGCGGTATCGGCGGCGGTGCGCAAATGGCGCTTGCGAGTGCGGGCATTCAGCTTTTCGGTGGTGTCAGCGGTTCTTGCGACGATGCGGTTAACGCTTTGCTCGCAAATAAACTGAACTTCAATCCCGAGGTTAGATGCGATCACCACGATCACGAACACGGTGAAGAAGGACACACCTGCGGTAGTCACGGCTGCGGATCGCATAATTGCGGTAATCACGGATGAGGCAATGAAAGGAGAATCCGTTGAAAAATCAATATCATGACAAGGATATACCGTTTGATGATTTGGATGAGGCGGCGCTTCCGACTGCGCTTGCAACCATGTCAAATACCGCGATGAACGTGCTCTACCATACGTCAGCATAACGTAGGTGCGCCGCGGCGGATCGGTTATAAAGTATTCTTGATCAAATCCATAAAAGCCTTTGCGGCATAGGACAGCGGAGCATTTTTCAGATAAGCACAGCCGATGCTTCTCGCCGGAAGGGGGGGATCGAGCGGAAGCTTCTTGATTATGCCTTTTTCAAGCTCGTCTTGTGAAAATTGTTCAATTACGCAAGAGATTCCGAGGTGGATGGAGGCAAAGCGGATCAATAAGTCGTGTACCGCAACCTCGATCTGCGGATCTAAACGGATGCTTCTTTCCTTGAAATTCTTTTCAAGAAAGTGGCGTGATGAAGCATTCTTCTCAATTAAAATCAAGGGGAGCTTCGCTACGTCTTCCCAAGAATAAGAGCTCTCGTTCTCAAAATCAGGACCGCAAATGAAAACATCGTTGATTTTTAGGCATTCTTCAAAGATAAGCTCCTCGTCCTCCATCGGCATATTGACAAAGGCAAGATCTGCCTTTCCTTCTTTCACAAGCGTGAGCATCTGGGAGGAATAGGAGTTTGCCATTTCAATTCTGATATCGGGATACGTAGCATGGAAATCCTCAAGATACTTCAAAAGAAAGTGCGTTGTGATCGTATCGCCTGCGGCAATTCGAAGTTCGCCCGATTCAAGATGTCGAAGCCTTTCAAGCTGGCTTTCGCCCTGTTCAATAGAGTTGATTGCATTTTCAACCTTAAGATAAAGAATTTTTCCTTCGTTTGTAAGAGATATTCCTCTCTTGGTTCTGATGAAAAGCTGTACCTTCAAGTCGCTTTCAAGCTGTTGTATGCATTGAGAAATCGCGGATTGCGAAATATATAAGTGCTGTGCCGCGGTGGAGAAGGAACGAAATCTGGCTGTCTCGTAAAATACACGATAATAATCAAGCTTGGTTTTCATATAAGCTCCTCTTATGACTGTTGTAAGAATTATCTGCTTTACTTATGATTGCGTTTGTATTATAATAGCAATATCAGAAGAAGTCAATAGTTGAAAGAAAAAAATTCAATGTGCGGAGGAAAAAATATGAGTAGAGTATATGGAACGGTATCGATCGGTCTTCGCGCGCCGATCATCCGTCAGGGAGATGACCTTGTCAAAATCGTAACCGCTTCTGTTGTTGAAGCAATGAACGAGGAAGGACTTGTACCAAGAGATCGGGACGTAGTCTGTATGACGGAAGCAATCGTTGCACGCGCACAGGGAAACTATGCGAGTGTGGACGATATCGCAACAGACGTGCGAAATAAGCTTGGCGGAGAAACCGTCGGCGTGATATTCCCGATCCTCAGCCGAAACCGTTTTGCGATCTGCTTGCGCGGTATTGCCAAGGGCTGCAAAAAGGTAGTGCTGATGCTGAGCTACCCCTCCGATGAGGTTGGCAATCATCTTGTTGATATCGATCTGCTTGACGAAAAAGGCATTAACCCTTATACCGACGTGCTGACAGAAGCACAGTGGCGTGAGCTGTTTGGCAGCCCGAAGCATACCTTCACGGGTGTTGATTACGTAGAGTATTATTCCAATCTGATTCGCGAGTGCGGTGCAGAAGCAGAGGTGATCTTCGCCAACGACTGCCGTGTAATATTAAATTACACAAAGAACGTTCTCCATTGCGATATTCATAGTCGGTCTCGCACGAAGCGTTTGTTGAAGGCTGCCGGGGCTGAAAGGGTTTACGGGTTGGATGAAATTATGACCGAATCCATCGACGGCTGCGGATATAATGCCCGCTACGGTTTGCTTGGCTCCAATAAGGCGACCGAAGATACCGTGAAGCTGTTCCCGCGAGAAGAATGCCAAAAGCTTGTTGAGGATATTCAGGAAAAGCTCCTTGAGGTGACGGGTAAGCACCTTGAGGTTATGGTATACGGTGACGGTGCTTTCAAGGACCCCGTAGGAAAGATCTGGGAGCTTGCCGATCCCGTAGTATCTCCTGCGTATACTCCCGGCTTGGAGGGTACCCCCAATGAGCTGAAACTGAAATACTTGGCAGATAACGACTTTTCGGGTCTTTCGGGAAAAGAGCTGCAGGAGGCGATCAAGGGAAAGATTATGCAGAAGGACGGTTCTTCGCTTGTCGGCAATATGGTCTCTCAGGGAACGACACCTCGCCGTTTGACCGACCTTATCGGTTCTCTTTGTGACTTGACCTCAGGCTCAGGTGACAAGGGCACGCCGATCGTATATATCCAAGGTTATTTTGACAACTATACCAACGAATAAGCAAGGAGAAGCAGATATGGAGAAAACGGTTCGCCCCGAAAATATGGAACGTATCACAACAAAAGCGCTCGCGGATGCGTTTATAGAGGCACAGATCAAGGAAATCCGCGCACAGGTCGGTGACAAGAAGGTGCTGCTTGCACTTTCGGGTGGCGTTGACAGCTCGGTCGTTGCCGCACTTCTCATTAAAGCAATCGGCAAGCAGCTCACCTGCGTTCACGTAAACCACGGACTTATGCGCAAGGGTGAGAGCGAGCAGGTCATCGAGGTGTTCGGCAAGGAGCTGGATGCCAACCTCATTTACGTGGATGCTACCGACAGATTCCTTGATCTTCTTGCAGGTGTCAGCGAGCCCGAGAAGAAGCGTAAGATCATCGGCGGTGAGTTCATCAAGGTGTTTGACGAGGAAGCCTCCAAGCTTGAAGGCATTAAGTTCCTCGCGCAGGGCACTATCTATCCCGACATTCTGGAGAGTGATGGCGTCAAGGC
>JAFTRQ010000169.1 GCA_017462125.1 Clostridia bacterium
AGAAGCAGAAAGGCGTAAAAAGATTCGCTTAGAGCAAGAAGCGAAGAGAAGAACTCATTTTGAGAATTATTCGCAGGTTGTTGTTCGCCAAACCCAGCCATATCTTTCCCAACAGGAGTGCCCAGAAGCGGTAGTTGGAATGAAGTTACTACATGAGGATTACGGCGAGTTGACAATCATTGAGGTGGATAACCGGGTTGATAAAACAATTATACGCGTAGTTGATTCGAACGGGGAAACTTCGAGCAAAACATGGAATATTCTCTGGGCATACAACAAAATAAAAATTTTATAATTATCTTTTTCCTAAATCTCCCACCACAAAGCACACCGCACTCGCGGTGTGCTTTGTTTATGGTGAAGAGAGAGGGTCGCTCGTACTCGATCACCAAAGCCGTTAGGCTTTGTGTATGGGTTCTGAATCCCTCTCTCCATTGTCGCTTGCGAATTTGTGAATGGGTTCTGAACTCCTCTCAATATTGACAAATCTGCCTATTTATGATATAATGAATCAGCGGCAGAAAAATCCGCAGTTGATGCCGCAAGGATATTCTTGTGGCTTTTCTTTTCAAGAAAGGAGCGTGACAAATGAAAAAAATATTCCCCACTATGGACAGTCAGCCGATTAAAATCCTGATCTTTGCTCTTATTCCCTGTTGGATTCTGGCTTTTGTAATATTCCCTATGTTTATGCCCCTTCTCGGGCTCGGGCTCTGGGAGCAATCGGAGAAAAGCGTATGGCTGGAGATCGGCTACCACATAGCCAACGGTATCATACTGTTTTCGCTGATGTCAAGCTATCTGAAGGAAGAATGGTTTATGGTATCGATCGATGCAGGCTATTATCTGAAGCACGCATTTCTGACCGTTGCCCTGATGATCGGAACGGAGCAGGTGCTTTTGGGTATGCTGTATGTTTTTGGCATCGATATCACAAATATGGTAGAATGCCTGCCGGTGGTAGAAATGTCTGTCAGCCACACACCGCTTTATACGGTTGATCTCCAGCCCATCTTCGGCACCATTGCCTTGTCGGTTTTCGCGCCCGTCAGCATCTGTACCTTGTTTTACTGCTTGGGATTCGCGCCGATATGCTGCAAAAAGCCTCTTCTTGCCTATTTGTGCATAGCCGTCATCACGCTGATCCCGCCTGTAATCGATATTATATGGCGAGGCGATGCAACCTTCGTGCTGAGCGGCTACCTTGTCAGCTTGCCCATTCATCTGTTGGCATGCTAGTCCTATCAAAAGACGGATAACGTGTGGACCCCCATACTATCCTTGGCGGTCACAAATTTGCTGCTGTCTGTCTTGCTCCCACTGATTCTGTGGTAATTTGCGTTTTGAAGAAAACAGTTTTTAACAAGGGCTACCGCCACGGTAGCCCTTATTTATATCACAACAGCTCCCTCCAAGCCGCCTCCTGCTGCTTTCTGTACAGCGACGGAGATTGACCGTATCGCTTTTTGAACAGCTCGGAAAAATAAAATTGCGAGGAAAACCCAAGCCTGTCCGCGATTTCTCCTACAGAAAGATCGCTTTCACAGAGCAATTTCGCAGCGTTTGAAAGCTTCAGATCGATATAGTAGCTGTTGACGCCGCCACCGCTTTCCTTCTGAAAGGCTTTTTTCAACGTAGACACGCTGACTCCTACCTCACCCGCCAGCTGTGAAAGCGTAATTTGCCGGCCAAGGTGCGCTTTCATATATTCCACGGCAATAGCAAAGGCTGCATTTCTCCGCTCTGCGCGCTTTTGATTCAAGGACAAGCAGAGTCTTGTCAGCACCGCTTCAAGCTCACTTTTGATCCGCATCAGCTCCAGCTCGTCCGCGCGGCAGAACATTCCCACCGTGTCGTCTCCTCTTGTCGGCAGATTATAAAAGCACTTTCCTCCAAAGCGGAACAGCGAACGGATCCGCTCGGCAATCCCCGCATCGGGAACAAACACTCTCCCTACAAGAGATTGCATCTGCACGCTGTCGCACGCAAAGGTCGCGAAAGAAACCTCCCAGCTTTTCTCCTCGGTATTATCAATAGAATGCGGCACCGAAGCAGGATAAAAGATCAACTCCCCCGCCCTGACCCGATACTGTTCCTCACCGATCTGAAAGGTCACGTCGCCCTTCACCGTGTATATCATCGCCCAAAACGGGTAGGTCTCCCGTCGGTTTTTTACCAAGGTTGCGCAATCAAAGCAGGTGGTAAAAAAAGACATGATCCTGCTTACCCTGATGCCCTCGGGTAGCTCGGTGGTTCTGTAATTCGGCATATGCGCCTCCAAAATATCTTTTTGTGTATAATTTCTATCCGATTAAGTATTGAATTCAACCAAATAACTGATATAATATAAGTATAGCACAAGTATCCCTGTATGTCAACCATTCCTTTTACAGATTCAGGAGGCGCAATATGATTATTAACGACGGAAAACAGTGGCAAGGCAAAAAATGGTACTGCTACGGCACGTCCATGACCGATAACAGCGGTCAGGATTCGACCTTTATCACAGGACAATACTCCAAATTCCTTGCAGAATACGCAGGACTTGAGGAGCACAACTTCGGCAAGGGCGGAAGCGGCATCGTGCCCGCCATCCACGGAACAATCGACAGCATCAAAACCCGATGCATGCGACTTGACGATGGCAAGGCTGAGGCAGATCTGATCACGCTCGAAATCATTCCCAACGATATGAAAGCAGATCTCGGCGACGTTTACGACACAGGCGACGACAGCTTCTGCGGCAATCTGAATCAGATTTTGCAATATCTGCTCGAAAACACAAGAGCGACGGTTGTTGTTCTGATCCCCACCCGTACACGCCACGAGGTTGGTAACAAGAACAATCCCTACTCTCCGAAATCCGACTATATGAAGCATCGCATTGCACGCGAGAAGGCGGTGGAGGAGATCTGTTATATCCACGGTGTTCCCTGCTTTAACGCGTCCAAGGAAGCCAATCTTGGCTTCTACCGCGTAACCGGAAACGACGACTTTCTCCTCGATCAGGCTCACAATACCGAAGAGGGCGGCAGAATATTGGCGCAGTATTATTGGGGCAAACTGAAAAACTTGTATCCTTTAAAATAATTCTTCAAATTTTGATTTGTCGGTGGAATACGTGCCTCCGGCGGCTTAGAAACTTTTTGAAAAAAGTTTCTAAGAACTTCAAAAACTTTCAAAAAATAGTTATTGTGTAGCCATTTTATCCTTTTCAACCACGAATTTTGAAAAAATTCGTGGTTCATAGAAAGTTTTTTACCCAGCTTGCGCGTAAGCGCAATGCTAACCGGAGGCACGCGTCTCTCCACTATTAATCGCAATTAATCAATCCAACACATATGAAAGGAAATAACAATGGAAAACCAAAAAGAACTTCGACTCGGTGTCATCGGTTGCGGCAGAATGACGCTCGGCGCGCACCTTCAGGCATTCAAAAAACTGGAAAATTGCAAGATCACCTGCTTCTGCGACGTTGACATTGAAGCCGCAAAGAAGGCGCAGAAGGAGCACGGCGCTGAATATGTTTTTGAAAACTATGAGGATATGCTCCCCTACGTGGACGCGGTGTTCGTAGTCGTTCCCCACGCATTCCACTACCCCATCGGCAAATTTTTCCTTGAGAACGGCAAGCACGTGCTTATGGAAAAGCCTCTTGCTAACACGAATGAGGAATGCCTTGAGCTTATTGAGCTCTCCGAGAAAAACAACCTCAAGCTGATGGTAGCTTACCCTGTTCCTTATTGGAGAGGACTTCTTACTCTCAAGGAGGAGCTTGACTCGGGCAAGTACGGTAAGATCATTCAGATGTCGATCTGGACCGAGCAGTACACCGAGCAGGACGGAAGCGTCAAGCGTCTCGGCGGCGGTCAGCTCTTCAGCCACGGCTGTCACTACATCGACATTATGCTCCGTTTCCTTGGTCAGCCCGTCAGCGGATTCCATATGGGAACAAACACCGGCACTCCCTGGATGGAAAAGGAAGGAACGAGCAACGTTGTCATCAAATTTGCCAACGGAGCTATGGGCTACCACTTCGGCACCTGGGGCGCTCGCGGATCCTCTCACGTTTACAATTTCCAAGTACACACCGAGCACGGATTCTTCGAGTACAAGCACTACGACAGCATTATGACCTTCATTCACAATATGGGTCCCGACGTGGGAACCGGCAAATATCCCCGCGATATCACATGGAATTTCAACGATAAGACCAAGCAGACGCAGTACGAGATCAATCATTTCATCGACTGTGTTCTCAACGACAAGCAGCCCTTGACCGATCCCCGAAGCGCGCTTGAAAGTAACCGTCTTATTTGGAAGCTCTATGAGGCAGAGGAAAAGGGCGTTATCGCCGACCTCACCGACATCAAGGCAAAGACCGAATATCTTGAGGTCCTGAAAAAAGGCAACTCCGAAAATCAGTCCAAGATCCTCGTTGACAGCATCTATCCCGGCGAAGTACACTGATGACCCCTCGAATAGACAAAGCTCCCGTCAGAAAAATCTGACGGGAGCTTTGTCTATTCGACTTGAAATCAAACATTTAAAAATGCTCAAATACACCGCAAGGCTTTTTGGTAAAGGCGCGGAAGAAGTCCTCTGCCTCTCCGTCTATCCGCACTCCTTCCATATATTTCGCGGTATCAACGCTTGCTCCGTCATATCCGTACACAAGTCTGATAAACGCAGTTTCCGAAAGGGTCAGATCGGCAGATCCTCCGACTTGGCTGACACGGCAATCCCCGCCGCCAAACTCTACCTTATATGTCCCTGCCACCGTGCTCATATGATCCTCGACCTTGACGGTAAACACACCCTCGCGCGTCGGGTAATCATTGGCAAGCAAAAGCTTTTCGGTATTCAACGCTCTTGCCATCACGTCGGGCACAAGCGTATATGAGGTATGCGTGTAATGTCGCAGAAGGAGCTCCACCTCGGGGCACATAGCGACGTTGGAAAACTCGATCTCATCAAATTCGCCTTCAAACATACGCAGGAAGGAAAATATCTCACGAAGCGCCTCGGGCGAGGTATAAGCCAGCTCATGTACCGTCAGCAAGCCGTTTCCCATATGATTCACGATAAATTGATTGCTTGCGGAATAGACGATATACGCCACCGGCTCTCCGTTTTGATAGCAAACGTACGTATGCTTGCCCGAGGAGGTATAATGACGGGCGTCAACTCTTGGCAAAAGCAGGTTTCTACCCTGTGAAAAGCGGCTGTATACCGTAATCAGATCACGGAGGCAACTTTCGTCATAGGGTACAAAATTACACACCCTCGGAACGAAATCGATACATCTCGTGGGACAACGCACGATCATATGGTCCGAGACCTTTTCGTAGCCGAATTTTCTGTAATAAGCAAAGGAGAAGGGGTGCAACAGCGAAACAGCCGCACCTTCCTCTGCCGCCATACGGTGCATCACGTCAAACATCCGTCTGACGTTCCCGCCTCTCCGATAGTGGACGGGAGTTCCTATCCCGCCCGCCAGAAGCGTCTTAATGCTTCCCTTTCCAAAGCAGGTCTCCATCAGCTGAAATACACCCGAGGAAAGCGTTGTTCCTCCCTCACCCTTCGCCTCCACGCGAAGGATGGAGGCATCCTCCCTGTCCTTGCGCTCGGTTACCACAATATCTGTCAATTGTATATCCTCCTAACCGAAAACTGAATAGCAGTAAAATTTATCTCTTAAACACAAGCACCTTGGGGCTCGTCATAATTCCCGTAGGATGCAGCTGATAGTTGTATGCAAAGGCATCGTCACGGGAGAACCAGAGCGAGGGATGCGTCTGGTCGGTATTCGTGTTGGTATTATGTAGCGCGGCAAAGCAGTTATATCTGTTGCCGTACAAGGTGAATTCCGCCACGTGATGACCCTTTTTCACACCTACGGCATTGAGATTGTAGGGCGACCAAACGATCTTGCCGACGTCTTCTCCGTCCAGCTTGACCGAAATCAGCGCGCCGCGGTAATAATTTGCATGGAACTGCACCGTACTGTCATCCTCATCCACGTCGAATTCGCAAACGTAGGTAATATTGCCCGTGTAGAACGGCAAGCCCTGCGCTGTGATCGAGCCAAAGCCGATTCTTTCCGTCGGTGCGATAATTGTCTTATCGCATCCCTCAAGACGGACGTTGAAATCGCCAAGGAGATAGTAAGCCTCGGTGTAGCTTCGGGGAGACAGCGGCAGAGTGACGGTGAGAACGTGTGCACCCACACCAATGTGTGGCAGCTTTACGGTCTGTATCGATTCATCGGTGAAATATCCGTCGGGAGTCATATCGACGGGAATGCCGTCAAAGGTTACCTTGCTGATATCGGCATCCTCAAGAGCAAGATGTGCTCCGTCCACCTCGGCCTCACTGTTGAAGGTGAATTTGAGGGTGGTGGTATGAGGCTCAAACTCCTCGTCTGAAAGCGTCCAGGGCTGCTTGCCGCTCTTGGGCGGTATCTTTGCCAATTCCCTGACCTTCGCGTCGATCCGACGGATCTCTTCAAGAGGCATAAACTCGGGATTATCATCCCAAGTAAACTCGGCAAGGTCAAGCAGCATAACGTTGGGTTCCTCAAGCTTATAAGGCACCGCACCCTTGTAATCGTAGCTCTTTACAAGTCTGTAAGGAGGCAGGGCGGAGGCTGTCGCCTCACGCGGCTTTCTCTTTCCTTTATCGAGGGCGAACAGGAAGGAATCGTGCGCGTAGGCGGGCAGAGAGAAGCAGGTAAATCCGTCGTCATAGCGGCAAGCAACCTCACTGATTGCGCCATTCACCGTATTATACAGCTTAGGATCGAAATATCCGCGCACCTTGAAATGCAGATTTTTTGCGTGAGTGTAGTCGGTGACCTTCTGATAGATCGCGTTGGCAACGAAGAGCCACCTTCTCTGCCCGTCGTCGCGCATCTGATAGATATAGTTGGGAGCAAGCGAGTGGTCGGAAAGCCTGATTTCAAGCTCTCTTTCCTCCCGCAAGGCATCAAGAAGCGGAAGCTTTTCAAAGGGCAGCTTTTCGCTCTCCTCGTAAAGCTCGCGAAGCTCGTCAGATTCAACCACGTCGATGTACCTGGGCGGCTCACCCACGAAGATAAGTCTGCCGCCCAGTGCCTTGAAGTCACGAAGGCGCTCAAAAGTGGTGCGGCGCATAGTGACCATGGGGGGTACGATCACCGTATCGTAGCTCATCTTTCCTACCTTCAAGGGGTTTGAAGGAGCCTTGGTCTGCTCGGGGAAAAGCGCCTCGCTGATATAGTCGAAGTCGATCTGTCCGTAGAGCATCCACTTGATGAACTGCTCGAAATACTCACCGTATCTCTCGCGAATATCCCAAGAGGTCTCGCCGGTGCCCCAATAGAGCCAATAGCTCTCGATGGGGTGGATCACCGCCACCGAGCAACGGGGCTTTCCACGTGTCAGAGCGGTATGTATGCGCGCGTAGTGGTCCTCTATGTAATTATACTGCTTGTACCAAGGCGACTGATAATTTATCGACGCGGGATAGTCGCGCTTAGCGTTTCCCTTCATCGAAACCCAGGACAAGTGAGGTACGCGGACGGTCACGCCGAGAGCGGCCTGCCAGTCGCCCTGGAATTTATGGTCGCGGAAGTCAAAATCCCAGTTGGTGATGCCGTACATCTCGGAAATTATGGCTTCCTTGCCGTACTGTCTCGTCACCGACTGCGCCTGCTTCGCCGTGGTCAATTCTATCTTGTTTCGGAGCAGGTCAATGCCCACGTAACCGAAATGCTTGTAATTTCTCATAACCTCGCCAACGGTCCAGGTCTGCATATAAAGTGTGTCCTCGCCCATAAGGTGACCTGTCAGCTTGATGCCGTTTTTCTCGCACCAACGGCCGCAGAGCGCCATAAAAGCGTCACTCATTCGCTGGCAGACGTGGTCGTGATAGCGGTAACGCGCTAAGGAGGGCTTGTTGCCGGGAAGATCCCAGAAGATCTCGGGAATAGTGGCGATAACGTCCTCACCGTATACCTTTTTGTAGCTCTTTGGCAGATCAAAGGTCCAGGGAGCTGTAAGCACACGCTTCGCGTCGTGCGAGATCAGAGTGTTGACAAAAGTATGCTGAGGCTCGTCGGTAAACATAGCGGGGACAGCCTTGTCAAACTCGTCTCCCACCCACTTTTTATAGGTCTCGTGGGTGATCTCAATAAATTTTTCGGTCGCCTTCTTCGAAAGCGTGTCCACGTAGGTGTAGCCGTTGAACCAATCGGTGCAAGGCTCGCATCGACAAAAAACGTGACGCTTGATGCCCTTCGCGCGGCTCTTTCTTCCGATCTTTTTGTAGCTTACAAGATAGCCGTTTTTGTCAAAGCTCAGATCGAAGGTGGCAAGATAGTAGGGCTTGCCCTGCTCGTAGGCTTCCTTAGGAGAGAGCTCGTCGGATAGATCGAGATGATTCTCAGCATCGGGCGCGCCCTCGTCATATTCAGCCCTCTGTCGCACCATTTCGGGCGGCACGATAACGATCTGTCTCTGTCTGAATTTCGGCTCACGGGTCACCAGCCCCCCTGCAAAGCCCGAGGGCCATTTATCCTCGTCATAGAGCCAAGCCAGCATATCCTCCGCCTTCGCCTTATCGGTACAGGCACGGACGAGGGACATAAAATCGTCACCCATATATTCGTTATCCATTCCGAAGCGCGAGTGCATATGGAAGCCGCCAAAGCCCATTTCTTTGAGATATTCTATTTGCTTGGTAAGCATCTCGGGAGTCATTTTACAGTTCCACGACCAAAAAGGTGTGCCGCGGTATTCACTTGTAGGTGAACGGAAAAGCTCCGAGGAAAGCTCCTTTTCACTATTTTTCTTAT
Source organism: Clostridia bacterium (assembly GCA_017462125.1). Next base: position 8,837 of record JAFTRQ010000169.1, read on the forward strand.
ACAGCATATTCAGGATCCTCCAAAAAATCTTGATGCATTTTTTCAATATAATTGTACCATTTTCATAGGATTATGTCAATGGTTTTTTGTTCATTCAGAGAGACGTTTTGTTCAAAATCCACTACCGAAAGCGCTTATGCCACTTGACAATTCAAACGCGTTAGGCTATAATTGAAGCATAAAGGGCATCCAAAAGGAGGAAAAAACCATGGAGCTTCACGAAATGACATTCAAGCGCCGCTTTTCAGTAAATTTCCACGGAAATCTGAAGCTGAAAACAGGTGAAATGAGCTTTCACAAGGATTATATAAACGACCGACGGGGCGACCCCTATCCTTTGATTGGAGGAACACACTACGGGTGCGGCTCGGAGGGCTTTGGCGGCTCTGTCAAAGAATCTGTACGTAACGGAACGTACACCGTATCAGCCGAGCCCGGTTCGCTGAGCAAGGATGAAAACGGTGCTCCTCTCCCCCCGTCCGAGCATCACGGCAAACAGCGCGCCAAAAGGCTGATGGGCGGCTTTTTCCCTTGGTACACCTACGAGCTTGATTTTTCCTCTCTCTTTCTCGGCAGTCTCGGTATCGCGGTGGACTCCTGTGAGGGGAGCATAGAAATTCTCCTTTCGTCAAAAGGGTTCCTTGAAATAAACGCCGAGGGAAACCATTATGAATTTGAAGCAAGCATTCCTCCCAAAGCTGCCAATATGCGCACACTGACCGTAGCATTTCGCTCGGGCGGAGTTACGGTATACAACGGCAAAGGCGGCGACGGATTATGCAAGATCTGCGATCTGACCCTCCCCACGCTTGAGAGATTGCGTCTTGAAAAAAGCTTGGCAACCGCTCATGCCTATCTGCTCACCGAGATCGAATGCGGCGGTGAGATCGTGCTGAACCGTGCCGAATGGTTTCTCAGTGCAGGGCTCAGCCAGGCAGACCTTCGCCCCGTCAAATATGAAAACGGCGAGATCTACCTTCACGACGGCAGAGTTTATCTCACAGCAAGCGCGCGGCAGGAGGTTGGAGGATATCAGGTGGTGCTCTCTTTCAATCCCTCCACCTGCGATTTCCGCTATGAGGGCGCAATGCTCTTTGATTGCGGCGACGGCTTCCTTTGCGGTGACGTTGCCTCATCCGTAGTGTATAACAGAGAAAGCGGCACTTGGCTGATCTGGATGTGTATGTTCTCCCACGGGCACTTCTTAGGCAGGGCGGAGACCTCCAACTGCCCGCTTTACGGTATCAATTATATCGACGTCACACCGATGAAAAAAGCACAGGATGGCGACAGCTTGACCGCTTTCAAGGGTTTTCGGGGTGACGAGGATCCCGATCTGATAAGGATCGGTGATAAGTGGCATCTTGCAGTCTGTCGCATTGACGGCGGCAAATATAAATACTATCACTTCATTTCCGACAGCCCTCTTGACGGATTTGAGTATGTGGATCACACCCCGGGCGGCGAAAAGACCGGCGGCAGCTTTGTCAGATGCCACGACGGGAAGGTAAGATTTACCTGCGGCTCGGATTTTTCAAAGCGTGCGGTCTACGACGTATATCCGGTGGAGGATTTTACCGTCTGCGAGCATCTGAAATGCGACTTTGACGACGGAGGCTTTCGCGGTTGGGGCTCTGTAATGCTCCTGCCAATCGGTACACGCCAACGTTATACTTGGATCACCTTCGACCGACATAATGCCACAGCATACAATTGGAGCTACGGAAACATCTACGTTTTTGATTCCGAAAGTTTTCGATAAAAGAACCACCCCTCAAGGACAAAAATATCCTTGAGGGGTTAATATCTCTATTCACTTCACAAGGTCTCGCAAACGTCCACCCACTCCGCATCCACCGCGGCTTCAAGCTCAGCCGGGGTAAGCGCTATCGTGGCATTTCGCGCGCCTGCCGCCGCATAAACGGTGTCAAATCGCTTCAACGATACGTCAAGGTAAATCTTCACACCCTCATTAACGCCAAAGGGGCAAACTCCTCCGGGCTCGTGCCCGATGATTGCCTCCACCTCATCAAAAGGCACCATTTTCGCCTTTTTTGCAAAATATGCCTTGTATTTTGCATTTTTGATTTTAGCATCTCCGGCGCAAACGATAACGATTGGGGCTTCATCCACCAAAAATGACATCGTTTTTGCGATATGAGCAGGCTCACAGCCGATGATCGCCGCAGCGTGCTCTACAGTGTCGCTCTCCTCTGCGTGAAGGACCAAACGGTCTCCAAGTCCTGCCTTATCCAAATGTAATCTTGCTTTTTCAACTGACATATGCTCTCCTTTGCCGCAATGCGGCTTTTTTGTTTGATCGCCAAATGTGTTTGATTGTTTCAAATTTTGATTTGTTGGTGGCTCCACGGCGATGTCTGCTGTAAAAGGTTTTGCGTCGCTTTCCCAAAAGCGACCGCCGATCCAACGCGCGGAGCGTTGGTCGCCGCGCGCACGCGGCGAAATCTCCTATATGCGCTTTTCTTTTTGCCAAGCTTTTTCTTTTGCGCCTCTTCTGCCAAAAGAAAAAGCGGACAAGCGTAAAAAATGCTTTATGGGATAAGGGGAACCCCCCACTTGTGCGGTTCCCCTCTGCCAAGCAAGCTTGGCATTCACCCCTCCGTGGCGCTATGAAAGGATAAGGGAATTTCGCCCTCTGCGGAGGGCGACCGCCGATCGCGGCGGCTCCGACGAGCTTTTGAAAAAGCTCGAGCAAAACTTTCAACAAAACATCGCCGTGACGATCCCGACAAATTGCAATTTACCAAACACAACCTATGAATTACACCTTTTCAAAATTCCCGCTTTCGTGATCAAAGCGGTAAAGCACCACCTTCGTTCCCCATCCGCTCTCGTCGCGATAGTCCTGCGAAAAATAGAAATACCCGTCGCCAAGCGAGATCATTCCCGTTGTGCCGTAAGGGAAATTTACACCGCGAATGCCCGTACTCTCATCACAAAGTCCTATTTCGGCAAGACTTAACCGCTCTTTTTCTCCATCGGAGAAAGGCGCTTTTTTATGATCGATCAAAAACATTGAATAATTGGGAAATTGCGGCTTCTGACCGCGATATACCGCCGCAAGCATCAAGCGCGACGCGGGATCGTACTCTAAATTCTGCACACCGTAGGTGGTATTGCCCGTATAGATGAAATACTTTGCATCGGGTGCATCGGGTCCCGAACGGTGCATATCGGTCTGCACAAGCGGCTTTTCATAGCTCGACCAATCTGTAATATCATACTTCAATATCACTTGATCATCGTTGTCATCGCGGTTCAGATCAGAATAAATGCCGTACGCCACGTAAAGATAATTTTTGCCGTCTGCACACCCGAATTCAGGAGCGAAGGTCATACCGTCAATGCCGCTGCATCCAAATCTGTGTCCCTCGGCGGAATAATCCCTGTAGACCTCGTCAAGATAGACGGCGGTCATCACTCCGTCACGCTCGGCGTCCATATCGTCGCGGTCGATCCTCTCCACGTCAAATATTGCCGCGTAAAAGCCGTCGCGTATGTCATCCTCGCGACCGAGATTTGCCAATATTCCCTGCCCGATGCTGTCGTGCTTGAACTCCAGCGAGCCGTAGACCCTGCCGTCCTCATAATTGTATGCAATGCATCCAAGATGCCCCGCAAGCCCCTTCACCGAGCCGATAATATTGCCCCGCATATCTGTCTTGACAAGTCTGGTGGTAAAGGAAAAATACATATATTCCCTTTTTGCATCAACGGCAATTCCCTGTACGTGACCGTCGCGAAAGCCGCCGATGCTGATCTGCTTTACGTAATCCATATTACACCTCAAAAAAGCGCAAAGAGGGCTCCGATACAGATCAAAGCCCTCCTTTTGCAAAAATTAAATCTCGTTGGTATGGTTATAAGTCTTGAAAAGCTCGCGCCAAACGTCGGTGTGCGCCTCGCAATCGAGATAGTGCGCAAACATCTGATACTCATCGGGGCCGTCCGTAGCCGTATAATGCCCTTCGGCTCTGTGCGCTCCTGCCATAAATTTTCGATAGCCTGCAGAAACACTCTCGCAGAACTCTCTCCAGCCGTCTATCCAGCTTCCGTCCTGAATCTGACCGTTACGAACAAGCAGATCGGCGATGATATGCTCCTTCTCCTCCTCGGTGGCAAGTCTGATGCCGGTGTCGGTAGACTTGATCGGAACGTACTCCACCTTAATTCCTTCTTTCGTGATGTCAAGACAGGCAATAAGACCCTCGTTCCACATCTCGGTGTTAAAAAACTTGGGAAAATGGAAATTGCCCTGACCGTAAAGGATATGACCGCCCTCAAAGGTCTCAAAGCAGCCGATGCAATGGCTGTGCTGACAGAGCACGACATCCGCGCCGCATCTTACCATCTCACGGCAAGCCTTCATCAATCTCGGGGAGGGATAACGGCAATGCTCCTTACCGCCGTGGTAGACGACGATAACAAAGTCCGCCTCCTTCTTCGCCATACGAATATCGTGCATCGTTTCAAACTCGTCGAAGGGACGCGCGCCCTCGCGGGCTTCGGTGGCATAGGTATATTCGTGCTCACAAACGTTGACGATACCAACCTTGATTCCGTCCTGCTCGATGTACATATTTTTGCGCGAATCCTCATAATTTGCGCCATATCCCGTGTATCCAAGGCCAACTCGGTCAAGCTGCTCAAGCGTATCGTGAGCTCCCTCCTTGCCAAAATCAAAGATATGGTTATTGGAAAGCGTGCAATCGGTAACACCCGCCGCCTTGAGAGTGTCAGCGGTGGTCTTGGGACCCTTCAGATTGGGGCCACACTTCTTGATGCGGTTTTCGCTGTCGGTCAGCGCGCACTCAAGATTGACAATCACTCTGTCAGCGGTGGAAAACAGACCCAAAACGTCTGAAAACGCCGCATCCTTATCCCGGTTTTCAAAAACCGCCTTCGTCGCATTTGTAACCGAAAGGTCTCCACAGATGATCAGCTTCATAGAAATATCCTCCTGCTTTATGCCGCATTGGCAATTCATCCTCTAAAGTATAGCACGAAAGCAAACAAATTGCAACAGTTTTGAGCAAAAAAGAGCCGAGAAAGCGGCTCTTTTTACTATTTAAGATCACCGATCAACTCGTCCATAATTCTCTTTTCGTGGAACGGGAAAATGATAATATGCGCTTTTTCATTTCCGTCGTAATCGACAAAGGTTGCAAGCTGATACTTTTTGCAGACCTCCTCACAAGGCTTCGGAACCACGAAGGTATTTGAGGTCTCAAAGCGCTCAAAGGGCAACTTATTCGCCTTCATCTTCTCTTCAAAATACAGCACGTTCTCGCAAAAATGCTCGGGATGACGTCGGAGAAGCATCTCTCGCGCTCTCTGATACGTAGAAAAAGGCAGATAGTCGCGTGAGCCGAGGAGCGTAGAATCCTCCTGACCTATGTAGTCGATCACAGGGCGGTCACGTCTCGTCAATGCCAGCAATACGCCATTGACTCTCGCCGTTCCCATAAATTTATGCATACTGACCGCAATCGAATCCACACCAAGCTCCGAAAGGCTCTCGACGTAAGGTGCGTTTTCCTGATTCTTGGCAATTCCGCCGAAATGCGCCGCGTCAAGGTGACAATAATACTCTACTCCAAGCGCTTTCAATCCATCGGTGATCTTTTTGACCTCATCCACAGCACCTCGGCAGGTTGTTCCCCACGTAAGCACCACTATCGCGCCATTTACGCCTTTATTTCGGTCTTTTTCCACCACTTCGAGCAGTTTTTCGACAGAAATGCGACCGTATTGATCCACCGCGATCTTTTCGTAAGGATATCTTTCGCTGTTTTCACCGTCGAAAACGTACTTTTCAACGCTGTAATGGGTGTCCTCGGAAAAATAAAGCTTACCCTGCGGGAAACGGTTAAAGCCCTCGCGGATACCCCAGAAATTGCTCTCGGTCCCTCCCGAGGTAATATATCCCCAATAGGAATCCTCCGCGATCCCGAAGTTATCCGCCACAAGCGAGATGATCTTCTTCTCCGTGGACTTGCTGTCCATACCGTAGTTTCCCTTCTGATAGGGGTCACCGCAGTTGTTCATCAGATACATCTTGCTTTCAAGGTGACGCAGGTAGCTTGTGGTGTAGGAATAATCCTCCATATTGGCGGGATAGCCGAACATATACTTCCTTCGCTCAAGATTTCGCGCGTAATATCCGTCCACCTTCGCCATATACTCGCCGTCTTCCTTTTCAAAGCTACGAAGCTCCTGCGAGTCAAAGCCTTTTTTCTTGAGCCTGTTGTAATCGACGATACGTCCAACACGGGCGCGCAATTTTTCATATTCGGTGATCCTGTCCTCAATGCCCTCAAGCAGCTCGAGAAGCGCCGCCTCCTCCTGCTCGCCAAGCACACTGTCGGATTCCAGAACGCAGGCGTTTGACCGTTCGATAAGCGTCTGCTGTGCATCAAGATTTAATTTATCCATATTGACTATCCTTATAATTTATTCCTTGCAAGCAGCCATCGCCGCTCCTACGATTCCCGCATCGCCAAACAGCTCAGCGATTCGGATATCGGTCTTGGGCATATATTTATTGAAGTCGTTTTTCGCAAAATATGCCTTGATAGGCTTAAGAAGCGTGTCGCCCTCACGGCTGATACCGCCGCCAATGGCAAGCACCTGGGGCTGCAGCACGTTGATAATACTGCAAACACCTTCTGCAACGTATTCGATATAGCGGTCACGCACAGCCATCGCCACAGCATCTCCCGCCTTCGCGCACTCAAATGCCGTTCTGCCGGTCACCTTGCCTTTTTCCTCTGCCCATTTGTTCATCATAGACTCGGGATGCTGCTCCATTGCCTCGCGGGTCTGAGCGATCAGCGCAGTTACGGATGCGTAGCTTTCAAGACAACCACGTCTGCCGCAGGTACATTCCTTACCGCCAAACACGAGGGTCTGATGACCGATCTCCGCGCCCGCGCCGTTAAAGCCACGCCAGATCTTCCCGTCCATAATGATTCCGCCGCCAACACCCGTACCGAGGGTGATAAACACAAAGCTGTCGATACCGCTACCGCAGGTGATATACTCTCCGTATGCCGCCGCATTGGCATCATTTTCAAGATTGACGGGCAGATCCAGATACTTTCTGAACTCCTCCGCTAAGGGAACGTTCTCCATAACCACGTTGTTGGAATAGACCACCAAGCCCCGCTCGTTGTCCACGGTGCCGGGGCATCCGATTCCTACGCCATGCACGTCGGAAACCGAAAATCCCGCCTCTTTTATCACGCGTACGGAAAGCTCCGCCATATCTCTGACGATCTCTCTCCAATCTCTCTCCTTCAACGTCGGCACGCTTGCGCTGTGCAATATTTTACCCGATTTATCAACAAGACCGACGGCAATGTTCGTACCGCCAAGATCAACTCCAATATACATACTGATTACCTCACTTTCGATACTATCAATTCACAGCTTCCCTCTGCACAAAGCACAGCGTTCTGCGCGGGAATGAAAATACTGTCTCCCTTGGAAAACGCAAGCTCTCCGCCATCAAAGGTAAGCTTGCCCTCTCCCTCGGTCACGATCAGAGAAAGGAAGCTGCTCCGATCCACCGCGATCTCACAATGCTCGCAGCATCTCAAACGTCTGACCTCAAAATATTCGCAGCTTGAAAGCAGTGCGTCATCCGAATCGGCAACGCAAGGCAGTTCGGGAGATCTCTTCAGATCAGACACCGCCAGCGCCTTTTCGATATGCAGAGGTCGCAGATTTCCGTCCTTGTCACGGCGGTTGTAATCGTAGACCCTGTACGTGGTATTGGAATTCTGCTGGATCTCACAGATCAGAATACCCGCGCCGATCGCATGCACCGTGCCTGCGGGAATGAAGAAAACGTCACCCGGCTTGACGGGCACCTTATTGAGCAGGTCGGTAAGCCTGCCCTCCTTGATGGCATTTTTATACTCGTCAATGCTGACGTCCTTCGCAAAGCCGTAATACAGCGATGCGCCCTCCTCACATCCGAGAATATACCACATCTCCGTTTTGCCGTATTCGCCCTCGTTTTCCAAAGCGTAGGAATCTGAGGGATGCACCTGCACAGACAGATCGCCCCGCGCATCGATCAGCTTGATCAAAAGGGGAAAATAATCGTATTTTTTCGCATTTTCTCCCAAAGCTTCCTTTCCGATCCGCGCAACGTATTCGCTCAGCTTCAGTCCGTCACACGCACCGCCGACCACAACGCTTTCGCCATCCTTGTGCGCCGAAAGCTCCCAGCTCTCCGCAAGCTTTTCGAGCTCGCATTTTTTATTGAATTCCCTTTTCAAGCGATCTCCGCCCCAAAGATAATCCTTGAGAGCAGGTGCCAGCTTTACGGGATATAACATCGACATAGCAATTTACCTCGTTGCATAAATTTCCGATTTTATTGTACCACAAAAAAGCTCCCGTGTCAATCATACCGCATTTTTTTATTTTACGGGAGCAAGATTTAACAAAATGTTAACGATTCAAAAAAATAACGAAAACATTAAAAGAGTATCATACAGCAAACAAGGTTAACTCAAGCTTGAAGCGACGCGTTTATTTCATCAAGCCAAAAATTCGATAAAAATGCTCGTTTTTTAAGCTATATTTACCGAATCTTTGGAAATGCTCTTGAATTTTTATAAAAAATGATATATAATAATAGAGTATTGACAAAAGCTCTCAAAAAGGATAACAAAGGATACTTACCATGGCATACGCAATTTCAATCATTCTCGGATATTTATTGGGCACTATCAACCCTGCCGCTTTGATCGGAAGGATCAAAAAGATCAATATGCGCAAAAGCGGTACGGGCAATCTCGGAGCCACCAATACGGCTTTGCTGTTCGGCAAAAAATTCGGTGCCGCAGTAATGGCATTTGATATCTTCAAGGGCGCTCTCGCCGTCATCCTTGCCAAGGTCATATTCAAGGAGGTGGCATTGGTTGCGGGAATTTTAGCGGGATGTGCCGTAGTTCTCGGTCATATGTTCCCGTTTTATATGAAATTTAAGGGCGGCAAGGGGCTTGCGGCTTACGGAGGCATGATTCTGGCATTCGATCCGCTGATCTTTCTGATCTTGCTCTGCCTTGGCTTGATCTGTATGTTCGTTTTCAACCACGGCATCGCACTGACGATGTCGGCAGCAACGTTTTTTCCCGTATTGGTTGCGCTGGACAATCTGGGCAAGCCCAATATGGTCTTCCTGACCGCCGCCAGCGCCGCGATCAGCTTGATTCTGATCATTCGCCACAAGGACAATCTCGTGAGATCGGCAAAAAATGAGGAGATCACGACCCGTCAGTTCTTCAAAAAGGTTTTCGGCAAAAAGCAAGCGGGCGAAAATGCCGATCAGCAACAATCCGAAAACAGTTGATGTTCATGAAAAAAGACCGACTTGCGTCGGTTTTTTTCATATCATTCATTATTCATTATTGCCGCGGAGCCTCTTCAGCTCTCCCGTTGATCTGACGATCATATAGATCGCCATCGCAAGCACGAATATCATCACTCCCATTCCCGACAACGCAGTCATCAAAAGGCTTGCATCGGCATCCATCGTGCCGTCGGAAAAGGTGCTGAGCATCGTGTTCTCCAAAGTCAGCATTGACACGACAGCCACCGTCAGGCTGATACACTTGGCGGCGGCGAACACGGGGCTTTTGTACCTTCTGTATTTGATCACGTTAACGATCGCCACGCTCAGCGCGGTAAAGGTAAACGCGGCCATCGCAATGGTAACGATCATTCCGTGCTTCGTTTGCGGCTCGCTGAGCACGCTGTAGGTCACGATCACCGAAAGCGTGGCGGTGAGGATCAGCATCACAATACCGCAAAAGCGATAGCGCTTATATTCCCTCTCCATCAGTTCTCCGGGAGCATGAACACGGGTAAAGCCAAGCAAATACATACGCATCAGCGCGAGGAGAAAATAGTATGCCGACATGGCGAAAAACCAGATCGAATCGTAAAAGAACCCAAGCCCAAGCTGAAACAGCGAATACACGGTATTGAAATAGAAGGAACCGTACAGCGACAGCTTCACGCGCAGATGTGCGTCGTTGGATATTCGGCTGACAAGCCTGTTTTCGGTTTTCAGCCGCTTCACAAATCTGATTATATTTGGGATCCTGAAGCAGACCACCGTCAAGGTATATGCCGAAATGCAATAAGCGACGTAAGAAGCGATCGAATCCGTTCCCCACGAAACCATCGAGCAGATCAACGCCACCACCGACACGGGGATCAGCAGGATCATAATAACAATATGAGGATATAGCACAGCCTTGAGCATTCTCTTCCAAAAATTCATATGAACCTCCACATACCGACACTGACAGCGTCGGCTTTCGTACAAAACACTCATTATAATATAGTATAACACACAAATGTTAAAGTTTTGTTTGCGTTTGCGCTGTTTCACAATTTTTTAAAAAATCAAGCCTTGCAAAAAGTCCGAAAATCACCCAACAAAATCGCTTTTTACTATTGACATTCACCAAAAGATATTTTATAATTATGTTAACATCTTATTAGTAAATATAGGTGTATTCCGAATTTTTATCCGACCGCATACGCGGCAGATAGGAGGCAAAAATGATTTACGACAAAAACCGAAAGAATCCACAGCTTGACGTTGAGCTGTTTAAAAACCCCACAGCGGAGTACCGCGGCGCCCCCTTCTGGGCTTGGAACTGCAATCTTGAAAAAGATGAATTGCTCCGTCAGATAGACGTATTTAAGGAAATGGGACTTGGCGGATTCCACATGCATTGCCGTGACGGTATGTCCACCACGTACCTGTCCGACGGCTTTATGGATCTTGTCAAGGCTTGTACCGATCACGCAAAGGAAAACGAGATGCTGGCTTGGCTCTACGACGAGGATAAGTGGCCCTCCGGCTTTGCGGGCGGCTACGTGACCAAGGACGACGAATTCCGTCAGAGATTCATCACCTTCTCCTGCGATCCCAACTACAAGACCCGCGCAAACACCGTCATCATCGCACGCTTTGACGTAGTTCTCGGTGAGGACAAGTGTCTCAAGTCCTACAAGAAGGTAAACGAGGGCGACGCAGTTGAGGAAACACTTTGGACGATCTACCGCGAGATCGCGCCCAACAGCGCCTGGTACAACAATCAGGCATACGTTGACACCCTCAATAAGAAGGCCATCGAAAAATTCGTTAACGTTACACACGAAAGATATTATGAAAAGGTTGGAGAGGACTTCGGCAATACCGTTCCCGCCATCTTCACCGACGAGCCTCAGTTTATGAGAAAGGGCACCCTTGCATTTGCAGACAGCAAGAGCAACGTTAACCTGCCCTGGACAGACGACCTGGAGGACACCTTCGTAGCGGCTTACGGCGAGTCTCTTGTAGACCATCTGCCCGAGCTGCTTTGGGATCTTCCTAACGGCGAGATCTCACTTACAAGATATCACTATCACGATCACGTTTCAGAAAGATTCGCAGAAGCGTTTGCAGACACCTGCGGAAATTGGTGTAAAGAGCACAACATCGAGCTGACAGGTCATATGATGAGCGAGCCTACGCTTTATACACAGACCGGTGCTATCGGTGACTGTATGCGCTCCTACCGCTCCTTCGGTATCCCCGGAATCGATATGCTCTGCGCATATTTCGAGTTCACCACCGCAAAGCAGTGTCAGTCGGCAGTTCACCAATATGGCAGACCCGGTATGATGAGTGAGCTTTACGGCGTTACCGGTTGGGATTTCGACTTCCGCGGTCACAAGCTTCACGGTGACTGGCAGGCGGCTCTCGGTGTTACCGTCCGCGTTCAGCACCTCTCTTGGGTATCCATGAAGGGTACCGCGAAGCGCGACTATCCCGCATCCATCTCCTATCAGTCTCCCTGGTATAAGGAATACAGATACGTTGAGGATCACTTCGGCAGAGTTAACACCGCGCTGACAAGAGGTAAGCCCCTGGTTAAGGTAGCGGTCGTTCACCCCGTAGAGAGCTATTGGCTCCATTGGGGTCCCAACGAGCAGACCCAGCTTGTACGCGACAAGCTCAACGACAACTTTATGCACGTCACCGATTGGCTCCTGAAGGGTAGCATTGATTTCGACTACATCTGCGAGTCGCTTCTTCCCTCTCAGTGCGCAAAGGGCGGTGCTCCCCTGCAGGTTGGCGAGATGGCATACGACGTTATCGTCGTTCCCGAGTGCGAAACCCTCCGCTCCACAACCCTTGAGCGTCTCGAAGCCTTCAAGGCGGCAGGCGGTAAGCTTGTATTTATGGGCGACGCTCCCAAGTATGAGGACGCTAAGCCCTCCGATCGCGGTCAGAAGCTCTATGACAGCTCTATGCAGATCGCCTTCAGCAAGGGTGCGCTTCTCAACGCTCTTGAAGAGGACAGAACACTCGAGATCCGCGAATTCAGCGGTGCTTACACAAACAATCTGATCCATCAGGTCAGACGCGATGAAAACGGCCTCTGGCTCTTCATCTCTCATTGCTCCGAGCCCTACAACAAGGACGTTGCACGCGGTCAGGGCATCCACGTCTACGTAAAGGGTAAATATAAGGCACAGCTTTGGGACACCATCACCGGTGAGATCAAGCCCGTCCGTCATAGCAACCGTAGCGGTGATAAGACCCACATCATCCTCTCGCTCTACGACTACGACTCCGCGCTCCTCTTCCTTGAGGATACGGAGGAGGATAGCGTTTGGGAGCCTGCGGCAGTTCCCGCTCCCACGCAGATTCAGGGCCTTCCCTACACCGTTGATTACACCCTCTCCGAGCCCAACGTGCTCCTGCTTGATATGGCGAAGTACGCGCTTGATGGCGAAGCAATGGCAGGTCCCGAGGAGATCCTTCGCATAGACAGAACTATCCGTGCGCGCCTCGGTTACCCCGCAAGTAAGGCACAGCCTTGGGTCATTGAAAACAAGCCCGCACAGCATACTGTAACGCTTGAATTTACGATCAACAGTGAGATCGAATACGAAAAGCCTTGCCTCGCTCTCGAGGATGCCGATATGGCAACCATCGTCTGGAACGGTATTTCCGTCGATCAGAGAGCTGAAGGATATTACACCGACCTCTCGATCCAGAAGGTTACGCTTCCCATGCTGAAGAAGGGTGTCAACACGCTTCGTGTGACCATTCCCTTCGCGGAAAGATCCAACTGCGAGGCAATGTACCTTCTCGGTCAGTTCGGCGTCAAGGTCGCAGGCAGACTTCTTACAATTACAGAGCTTCCCGAAAAGATCGGCTTCTCCGATCTGACCTATCAGGGTATGCCCTTCTACGGTGGCGCGGTATCCTACCACATCCCCGTTGAGTGCGACACCGAATGGGATGCTATCGTGAAGATCCCCCATTACACAGCAGCAGTCAATACCGCCACCGTGGACGGCGAAAAGAGAGCGGTCATCGCATATCCTCCTTACGCTTGGGATATCGGCAAGCTTGCTCCCGGCAAGCACACCGTTACCGTTACCGCATATATTTCCCGCCGCAACTGCTTCGGTGACGTGCATAACGCCGACGAAAAGTTCGCTTGGCAGGGTCCCTCCGCTTGGGTAACAGGCGACAGCCTCTGGACTTACGAGTACAGACTCCGCCGCACCGGTGTTCTCACTACACCTATGATCTATAAAAAGAACTGATAACAGCTAATCCCCGGGGTCGCTCCACTCCTGTGTTGCGACCCCATTTGAATAATCAAAGCAAATTTTTCGGAAAGGAACGTCTTTACACTATGACCTGTTCGGATTCCAATCTTATTTTTGACAACCGCCCTGCCGAAGCCTGGCAGGAGGCTTATCCCATCGGTAACGGCGCTCTTGGCGCAATGATCTTCGGAGGATGTGAACGCGAGCGCTGGTCGCTGAACCTGGACACACTTTGGACGGGCACACCGCTTGCCGAAAGACCGATAGAGCAGAGCGTCTCCGTTTTACAAAAGGCAAGAGACGCGGCTATGGTGCGCGATTATCATAAAGCACAGCAATATATAGAGGAAAGCTTCGTACATCCCGATTCCGCCTCCTATCAACCTATGGGGGAGCTTTATCTGACCTTCGGCCACAGTGAAGCAAAAGGCTATTCCCGCTCCCTCTTTCTCGATACTGCGACAAATCTCGTTTCCTACGTATGCCATGATACGAGCTATACCAGAGAAACCTTGATCTCCAATCCCGCGCAAGCGCTTGCGGCAAAATTTCAGGCAGACGGAGAGAAAAAGCTGTCCTTCAGCGCACGTCTGACCTCACAGCTGCGACACCATGTCAACGTCGACGGAGCTAAAATCATTTTAGACGGCGAATGTATGTCCTCCCGTTCTGCTAATTCTCAAGCCCATCAACCTTATTATGACGATCCCGAAAAGCGCGGCATACGCTTCCGCACAATCCTCGCGTTGGTCACCGACGGAACGTTATCGGATGGCTATGACGCGGAAACAGGCGAAGCAACTCTGACCGTCCAAAACGCAAATTATGCCGAGCTTTACCTTGCAAGCGAGAGCAGCTACAACGGCTGGGACAAGCATCCCTTCCTTGAGGGCAAGGACTACGAAGCCGCAGTTTCGAAGCGGATCTCAGAGACTCTGAAAAAAGGGTATGAAGCCATCAGAGCCGAGCACGTTGCCGATCACAGATCCTTTTACGACCGTGTGAAGCTTGATTTGGGAAGTGCGGGAAAGGAACGCATCCCGACCCGTATCCGTCTGACCGAGAAGAAAAACGGAGCCTTTGACCCTGCGCTCTACACCCTTCTTTTCAATTACGGACGCTATCTGACTGTCGCTGCATCGCGAGAGGGTACCCAACCCACCAATCTGCAGGGCATCTGGAACGATATGATCGATCCCCCATGGCGAAGCAACTACACCACCAACATTAATTTGGAAATGAACTACTTTCCCACTCTCCTCTGCGATATGGCAGAGCTTTGCGAGCCCTTGACAAGAATGACGCGAGAGCTTGCGGAGGTAGGGCAGGAAACGGCAAAGCAGCTGTATAACGCACGCGGCTGGGTCGTGCATCACAACACCGACCTTTGGAGAAAGACCACCCCCGCCAGAGGGCGTGCACTGTGGAGCTTCTTCCCCAACTGTCAGGGATGGCTCTGCCATCATCTTTTTGATTATTACGAATTTTCCTTGGACAAGGAATTTCTCCGTGACACCGCTCTGCCGCTGATGCGCAGTGCCGCCGAGTTTTATCTCGATATGCTGACCGAGGACAAGGACGGATATCTGGTCATGGCACCCTCCACCTCGCCCGAAAATAACTTTATGTATGAGGGCAAGGCGTGCGAGGTATCCCTGACCTCTACGATGTCCATATCCTTCATCCGTGAGCTCTTTGAAAACATTATCAAAGCAACGGATATACTTGACGTTCACGATGCGCTCACCGCAGAGATCACAGAGAAGCTTCCCCGTCTGCTCCCTTTCCGTACAAGCGCTACCGGAAGTCTTTTGGAGTATTATGAGGATCACGAGCAGATCGAATGGCACCACCGTCACGTATCCCATCTCTACGCGCTTCATCCCGCACGTCTGATCACTCCCGAAAAGACTCCCGAGCTGATCGAAGCCTGTAAGAAGACCCTTGAGGAGCGCGGCGACGATGGCACGGGCTGGAGTCTGGGATGGAAGATCAACTTCCACGCAAGACTCCGCGACGGAAACCACGCAAAGCGTCTGATCGATCTTCAGCTCAACCCCGTAGCCCCCAACGCAAGCGGCGCGGGCGGCACCTATCCCAACCTGCTGGATGCGCATCCGCCCTTCCAGATCGACGGAAACTTCGGCGCGACCTCGGGAATTGCCGAGATGCTCCTGCAATCGGGTGACGGCTGTGTATTCCTGCTTCCCGCCCTGCCCGACGAATGGGAAAGCGGCTCGGTCAAGGGACTTCGCGCAAGAGGAAATATCAAATTGGATATCGAATGGAAGGATGGCAAGCTTACATCCTGCAAGGTGTACGGCAATGCGGAAAGCCTGCGCTTCTTCTACAGCGGTCAAGACGTCAGCGACAGCGGGCTGATACAGAAGGAATCAGCCGCTAAACCCACGGTTTAGTTTTCTAAAAAAACAAGTCATTGACTTTCTTCTCTCGCTATGATACAATAAAACCACAGTAATAGCAGAGATCGGAGTAAAAAGCATGAATCTTGGCGAAAAGATCAATGAATTGAGAAAAAAGAACAGTATGACGCAGGAGATGGTTGCGGATGCCATCGGAGTGACGGCGCAGGCGGTCTCCAAGTGGGAGAGAGGTGTGACAAACCCCGATCTGTATCTGATACCCGCGTTGGCTGAGCTGTTCGGTGTGACGGCAGACGAGCTGTTCGGGCTCCCCTCCAAAGCCGAAGGCTTGGGTGCAAATGAAAAGCTGGAGCAACGAGTTCTTTATCTTGAGCGTCTTGTGGGGATGCTGATGGCGGGTGACGCCGATGAGGCACTTGAGTATTCCCTCTCCGAGGCGCGTCCTCTGCTTCGCTTTGATTTTACCAAAATGAGCGAGGACGAGCGTGAAAGCTGGTCGATCAGCAACGGCACGGATATTGATACAGACGGCAAAATACGCTTTCGCTCGACTCCCAAGGAAAGGGTCGTGGGCAAGAGTATCGATCCGCAGATCGTAAATGAAAGCCTTGAACTCGATCTGACGGGAATCAACCGCATCTGCATCCGTATGCGCACCTTTTCAAACCACAGATCCGAGGGCTTGCAGATCTTCTTCAAAACGAAGGAGCACCCCACATGGGACGAGCAAAAATCGATTCGCTTCGGATATCAGACCGTGCAGACCGTCAACCTGAACATTCACGTATCCCATCCTTATTGGTACGGCACGCTCACGGGGCTGCGCATCGATACCACCGCCAACTATTCCGATCGAAGCGAGGTTGGAATGATCTCCCTCATCGATTATAACGGTGTTGTGAGATATATCTGCGAATTCGACGTAAACAATCCCGAGATCAAGAATTGGAAGCTTGTCAACGCCATTGATCTGAACTCTTCCAATTCCATAGCATTCAGAACAGAGTGGCTCGATCGCAAAAAGGCTGTTTTCGATCCCTATCTTGAAAATAACAACGTGAATTTTGAGATCGGCAGGTCCAAGCACGTGCATATCCGTATGCGCACCGATCCCATCGACCCAAACCTCAGAGGCTGGAACAGCAATAACAAGTTCTACAATGCCTACCTGCAGGTGTATTTCAAAACCGAGTCAAGCGACGTTTACAACGAGCAAAAGCGTGTGCGATACGACTACGTCGCAGGCGCGGGAATGGTCGACCTCTATGTGGATATGTCGAAAAACGGATTTTGGAACGGCAAGCTGACAGGCTTGCGGCTTGATCCCACGGAGTTGATCGACGCAAGATATGAGATCGAGCTGATCGAGATCCTTGAGCCTACCTCCAACGCACGAAGCGCAAGTCTTCTGAAGGATATTCAGGACAGGCTTGAAAGCGTGGAGCTGATCGTCGATTGCCTGCAGGACGCGGAGGACAGGATAGACGATCTTGAAAGTCAAATTGAAGATCTTGAAAGCAGAATCGACGAACTTGAATAAAACCTTTATGAAAAAACGGCTCTCAGGAGCCGTTTTTTATTTTTCAAAAATTTTTTCAAAGGATGCGATAAAAGCGACTTCAAAATGATTAATTATACAGAATGACCTCCAATCGGCCATCCATATCATATTTTTTGAGCCGCACAGCGGCAGAAAGGAACACCATATGAAACGCATTTTTTGTCTGTGCATCGCAATGCTGATGGCACTCTCCTGCTTCGCATTCACCTCCTGTGACAGCGAAGCCAAGGCTCCCGAGGGAACCTATACCCGTATGACCGTAGATATCAACCCCAGCGTTGAATTTATGATCGACGATGAAAACAAGATCGTATCCGTCACCGCGCTGAATGATGACGGTAGCATTCTGATCGCAGGTGAAGCCTTTATCGGCAAGACCCCCGAGGAGGCAACCGAGCTGATCGTTTCCCTTGCAGGCGAAACAGGCTACCTTGTCAAGGGCAACGTAAGTGCCGACGAAAACACGGTAAAGATCTCCGTCTCCGGAGACAGCAAATATGCCGAGCAGCTCCGCGCAAAGGTTGAGGAGCAGGCTGCCGCTACGCTTGAGAAGCTTGATATTCCCGGCAAGATCGCAGAGGTCCAGGAAATGAATCTTGAAGCGCTTCGCGCCCTCGCAATGGAGACAGCTCTCTTCACCGAGGAAGAGGTCAACGAGATGACCCAAGAACAGCTTTATCAGGCGATCGCCGCAGGCCGTATCGAAACCGCGCTCCTGCTCACCGAGGAAATGAGAGCCGCTTACTACAGCGCGAAGGAATCCAAGATCTCCTTTGCGGAAAGCGAAGCCACCGCTGAGATCATCAACGCTATGGGCGGTGCCTATAATCTGATTTATATCGGCTACAAGGCTGCTATCGATGCTTACAGCTCTGCAATCACCGCCATTGACGAATTCCGTTACGAGCAGCTTGTCGCTCCCGAATCGGAATATCAGAAGTCGCTTCAGGAGCTTCGTGACGCAAAGACCGAGCTGCTTCAGCAGAAGAACTACGTTGCAACGCTTGACGTAAACGGCGAGGAATACGCCTCCGCTACCGTTACTCTGCAGATGACCGAGGAAAACTACAATAAGATCCTCTCCGCTTACGAGGCTCTGGGCGACACGCTGAACCAGACCCTGACAGACCTTGTCGCGAAGCTCCGTGAAAGCGAGGCACTTCTCCGCTCTCTCGAGGATAAATTCAGCGACAACATCAAGGAAGAGCTCCAAGCAAAGGCTGTTGAGCTTGAAGCGGCAATGAACGAGGCAAAGGACAGCTTCTTTGCGGAATTTGAGGCTGAACACAAGGAAGACATTCAAAAGATCGAGGAATCCTTGATCGCGCAGAAAAACAAGCTGAAGGAATCTGCCACAACCAAAGAGAATTAAGATCAAGCATTCGAATCATTGATCGAATCGGCAGATTTTGGCTTGCAATCGGCAGGTATGTGTGATATAATGGCTATAGGATGCCTGCATACGGAAACCGTTGGTTGGTATCCAAACCGTTACTCGGTTATATTTGACATTAAAAAACTGAACGGAAGGTAAAAGACGTGTTCATTCTTTATACGCTTTCGGCCGAGGAGCTCTCAAACAGAGACTCTGCGATCGAACAATACATATCTGCTATGGCGAACGCCGATGCCTCTGCTATGGGAGGCCTGTACCAACTGATCAAAACCGATGTTTACGCATATGCCCTGTCAAAGCTTGGGAAGCGAGAGGATGCCGAGGACATTACGCACGACACCTTCGTGCAGATCTATAAAAATGCTCCTTTGTACCGCTCGCAGGGCAAGCCGATGGCATGGATCATCACCATAGAAACCAATCTGATACGGCGCCATTATCAATCGGCAAGTCGAACCGTCACGCTTGACGAATCGGTCAGTGCCGAAAGCGCGCAAGAGGATTTTACCGAAAGCGTCATCGACAGCGAATTTATCAAAGCACTGTTACGCAGGCTGAACGAGGATGAGCGCGAGGTGATCACGTTGCACGTCAATTCAGGCTTGAAGCACCGTGAGATCGCCAAGATTCTGAAGCTGCCCTTATCAACGGTGCTGTCAAGATACAACAGAGCGATCAAAAAGCTCCAGATTATTGTAAAGGAGGGAACCAAATGAAAAAAAGCTCTTTAAAAGACAAGATCCGTTCGGAATTTGCGGCGCAAACACCCGATCTGTTGGACAGCATACAGGCTTCCTGTGCCAACACGCGGCAGGAAACCGCTATCGAAGAGTCCGACCAGCCTCACAAGCATATGATCCCCTCCCCTCCTATGCGCCGCCTCGCGATCTGCGCCATCTGTCTTCTGCTGTTCATTTCGGGAATTTCGTTAGGGCATCTGATCCCCACCAAGGAGACAACCGCCGATCCTACGGCAACCGTTTATCTTGACGTGAATCCAAGCATTGAAATTCAGGTCGACGAAAACGATCGGGTCATATCCTGCGTGGCGGGTAACAGCGATGCCGAATCGGTTCTTCGGGATCTTGAGCTTTCGGGAACCGATCTGAATACGGCGATGACTGCCGTTGTGGGAGCAATGTACCTGAACGGATATCTGAGCGCAGAATCCAATTCGATCCTCGTCAGCGTCGACACCGACGACGACGGCAAAAGCGATGAAATGCTCAACGGACTCACCGATCGGATCAACGCCGTATTTGAGGAGACCGATATGACCTGCTCCGTGATCGCACAGCGCATCAAAGCAGGAGAAGAGCTGAAGGACAGGGCAAGCGAGTACGGAATATCCGTGGGAAAGATGTATCTGGTAGAAAAAATGATCGGCGGCTTGGAATCCCTTGACGAGGCTGACACGTCGATCCTGTCGGGGCTCTCGATCGGAGAATTGACCCTGATGTACCAAAATCGATCTGATGGCGAAGCCGACGGCTTGTTTTCGGGCGACGTGGTCTCGGGTGTAATCGGAGGATTTCTGAAAACCGAGGAGGCGCTCTCCTCCCTGCTTGCCGACATCAATATCCACAGCGAGATCCTTGAGGAATACGAAGCTGTCACCGAATATGAGCAGATCGGCGACAGCTGGCGAATGGTCTACGTGGTGACCATTGTTCTGAAGGGAGATCTGATCAGCTACCGCTACAAAATAGACTGCAAAACAGGCGAAATTCTGGAGCGTGATCTTGATTTCAGCTTTACGATACCGTAAACAAAAAGCCCCCCCTTTCCCGAACTTCGGGAAAGGGGTTTTAATGTAGCTGTCTGTATTCACCCGGTGTGGTCCCGTATTTCTGACGGAACAGACGGTAAAAATAATTGTCATTGTCATAGCCCACGGCGTGAGAGACCTCTCCAACCGTCATATCGGTATGCTTCAGCATCATAGCCGCCACCGACAACCGTTTTCGGTTGACAAAATCCGAAAACGAGCATCCGTACTCCCGCCTTATAACACGCGAGACCTGCTTTTCGCAAAGGTGCAACGCCTTCGCCATATCGGAAAGGCGGATAGCCTCGGCATAATGGCGCTCGATATATTCGTCAAGGGCAAACGCATATTTTCCCACAGTCGGGGCATCCTTTTCGCCTCCGCCGATATTCGGTTCAATCCGTGAAAGCAGCTCCGAAAACAAGAGAGCGAGCAGATGAGGGCAATCATACGTATTTCTTGTTGTACTCAGCCTATCAAGATAAAACTTCTCATCCCCGTTGATCCGCAGGCTTATGACTCCGGACTGAAGTCTTTCTGCAAGCCTCTTACCGATCTCGCCGTCGGCGCGGTCAACGCTCATATAGATCACAAAAAGCCTTTCGGAGTCAATCCCCGTATAGTGTCCGATATGAGGTGGCAGAATCACGACCGAATCGGAAAAGCGGAGATTTTCGCTTTCGGTAACAAGCTCCATTTCGCCGCCCCAAATGAAAAAGACCTCACACTCTGCGTGTCGGTGGATGCTGCTGATTTTATCGAAAACCTCACCCAAAGGCTCCCGTCTGCACATCCCTAATTCGCCTGTGAAGTACGTGACGGTAAGCGCAACCTCACCAAGCGTTATCTTATATGACCGTTCTTTCATTGTTGCTTCTCTTATATATCAAGCTCCAATTGACCGCCGCCTGAACTGTTCTGAAAAGGTTATAGCAGGAGATGATGAGAAAATTGATATTGCTGGGATCGTCAACACAGATAGCGATCCACATACCGAGAGAGATCAGACAAGAGGCAAGGTTAAAATACTGTCCCTCAACAAATCTGAAGGCGATCAACGCCGAGATCAGAATACCGAGGACAAACACAAGGCTGTCTATCACGGGATAATTTCCCGTGATAAACGCCGAAAGCCCGAAATAGCATCCGATCCACGCGGGAAATATCGCCACGGTAGAGGATATCAGAAGCCACGGCTTCATTCGCACAAGCGTTGAGCGTGTTTTTCCCTCCTTGTGTCGACTCCAATGAAAGAAGGAAAACACCTGTATCGGCAACGACACCAAAAATGCCGACGCGGCTGAAAAATACAACCCTTCACCCATATAAGCGATGGTATAAAGCACGCAATTCGACGCTCCAACAAGGAACGCAAAGCGGTTTGCGCGCACAGACATAATAAGCACCACAAGCGTGATCAGCGTAGGCAGCGTTTTTAAGAAGGTCTGCTCCTTCAAAACAGCAAAAACGATGATCAGCACCGCCGCCAATGCCGTGGGCACGTAATCAATCCAAAGCTCTCTTTTTGTGATCTTCATTTAAAACTCCATCCTGCCGCCTGGCGGCAGCATAAATAATGATCGTTGAATTTTGCCGACAAGGCAAAATTCGTGCGTGAAACAGTTTAATTACCTATTAGAATTACGTAACTTTCACGCTGAACTCCATCCTGCCGCCTGGCGGCAGCATAAATAATGATCGTTGAATTTTGCCGACAAGGCAAAATTCGTGCGTGAAACAGTTTAATTACCTATTAGAATTACG
>JAFTRQ010000170.1 GCA_017462125.1 Clostridia bacterium
AGATCCAGCGTTGCGCTTTTGGTAATGTCCAAGCGTTCTCCAGTGGTGGTATCTTGCAGGAGCGTAATCGTGGCATTGCCGGACTCATTGGCTTTGGCGACTGCATCCTTGATGGAGGTATAATAGGTAGTTTCGCCGTTGATGGTAACGGATACCTTATCTCCCTCCGCCGCACTCGCCGTCAAGCTAAACATTCCGAGCAGGCTCACCATCATCACAAGCGTGAGCACCAACCCCATTATTTTCAGTTTGTTTCTTGTTTTCGTCATTGTGTTATCTCCTTATCGTTGAGAATTTGCTTGCGGAAAGCTCCGCTTCGAGTTTCTACCTTTATATTAGAACGTTGTTGTCGCATCTTACCCACAGCGGATCACCTCCGCCTTTGACAGATTCACGTCGATGTGTTCGATCACCGTTTGCAGATGATCGAGCGCCGCCTTACTGCACGGCTCACTGAGGAGCAATACGGGAATATTATAATTTCCAAGTACACTGTATTTTACGTTAAACAACCCGTCTGCGTGAGGGGCATATATCAGAATCATATTGTACTTTTCTTCGTTAGGGATCTCGGTGGCATCCATAAACCGTTCGATCTGAACAACTCCGTTTGTCAAAAGCAGATTATATGCTGTTGGAAGCTCGCCGCAGATGGCAACCTTAATGTCTCTCTTCATAGAGTTTCCATCACTCCTTTTTGGACAGATTTGCCGATTCTTTATCGTGTCATAATTATAACATAAAATCCTTCACTGTGCGGGTTTGTGTAAAATTAGCCATTTTTGCGCAAAATTAGCTCAAAAAATTATTTTTCATGGGTTGACAGGCAGTTTTTTTAAGGAATTTCCCTGCCCCTCTCGACAAAAGCCGGATTTTATGATATAATATTATATTCAGATACACCAAACGATGAGAGGTGAATAATATGAAAATTGCAATTTGCGACGACGAGCCTCGCTGTCTTGAGCAGATCGTGTCTGTTGCCGAGGAATACATAAAAGATCGTAAGGGAAAGAAGCTAACGCTTCACACCTTTTCCCATGCTGAGGATCTCCTTGAAGAAGCCGAGAAGATCGGCGGCTATGATATCTACGTGCTTGACGTGGTAATGCCCAGCACCAACGGCATTCAGCTTGGCAAGAAGCTGCGCGAGGCAGGATATAACGGCAAGATCATTTATCTGACATCAAGCGAGGAATACTCCCTTGACGCCTTTAAGGTCAAGGCACTCAACTATATCATCAAGCCCATCACAAAGGAAGCCTTCTATGAGGCGGTGGATGAGGCGATCGATCTGATCTACGTCAAAAACGAGAAAAGCATTATGGTAAAGTCCAAGGAGCGTACCGTAAAGCTGACCTTTGACAGCATTATGTACGTGGAGACTGCCAAGCGCGCGGTGATCTATCATCTTGTGGGTGGCAAGAGCGTGGAGTCGCTTTCCATGCGCTCTGGCTTTGGAGAAACGATTTCCGAGCTGCTTGCCGACAAGCGTTTCGTGCTTTGCGGTGCAGGTATGGCGGTGAATCTCGACCATATTACCGAGGTTGAGAATGAGGCTGTGGTCTTTGACGACACATACAAGCCCTTCCTCGGCAAAAAGGCTTGCAGAGATCTCCGGGTGGCTTGGTCGGATTATCTGCTGGATTCGGAGGGCTAAATATGACGATTCTGAAAGACATATCTATCTTCTGGTCTCTTGCCCATACGCTCATTATGTTCATGATTCTCTTTGAATCTCGCTATCCGAGAAAGAAAACGAACATTCTGACGCTTTCTATTATGGGCCCTTTGCTCGTAGCAAACGGCATTCTCGCGCTATTTATCCCCCCGGACTTGTTCGGCACGTTGCTGCTTGTGACTATTTCCCTGCCAAGCCTTATCTTCTTTTTAATCATTGCAAAAAAGAAAGACGGACGTTTCTTCTTTACCTTCTGCATGGTGGACACCATCGTGCTTGAGATAATGTATATTTCACAGGTCATCAACTTCCACACGACGCCGGACAACTATATCGTGATGTTTGTGATCCGTCTTATCGCATATCCCTTGCTGGAATGGTTTATGTGGAACAAGCTGCGTCTCCCCTACCGCTCGGTACAGAGACAGACCAAGAAGGGCTGGTGGATCTTTGCCGCGATCGGTGCGCTCTTCTACATTGTGATGACGATCTTTATGAACAATCCGACGTCGATCACCGAAAGACCGGAGGATTATCCCGTGATGATCCTACTTTTCATTCTGATGCCGCTGATCTATCTGCACATCATTTTGACGCTTATCTATCAGCAACATAAGTTTGAAGAGACCGAGCAGGAGAACATCCTTCAGCTTCAAAGTGCAAACCTTGTTGCCCGTGTCAGCGAGCTTGCGGAGGCAAACGACAAATTCCGTGAGGAACGCCACAACTTCCGTCACAAGCTCCGCACCATTGCAATGCTTGTTGAAAGAAAGCAGTATGACGAGCTTGAGCGTGTGGTTGATGAATACACACAGACCTTCAAGAGCACGCAGGTCACGAGATACTGCGAGAACGCGGTCATTGATGCGGTCCTCTCTCACTACATCCGACACGCCGAGAGCCTTGGCATCAAGATGGAGATCGGCTTTGATTTCCCCGAGAAAATTCCCGTGGACACCACGGAGCTTGCAACAGTCTTTGCCAATGCCATTGAGAACGCGATCCACGCCTGTGAAAAGCTTCCCCAAGAGGAACGCTGGATCGAGATCAAGGTCATAAGCAAGCCGAAGTTTATCGCTCGTATCAAGAACCGTTACAACGGTACGGTTGAGTTTGACGATGACGGAATTCCCGTTAATCACGAGGAAGGTCACGGCTTTGGAACTCGTTCCATCGTAGCCTTCTGCCACAAGATCGGCGGTCACTACAATTTCAGTGCCGACGACAAATATTTCACGATCAATTTGAACTTCTGATAAAAACGCCTCCGAAGGACGATCCCTCGGAGGCGTTTTGTTATTTATTCAGTTTCTTTTCAATGGAGGTAACAAGCTCAGCAAGTGCGAGCTCGGAGGTGTACGTGGGCGGATCGGAAATCAGAAGCGTGGGCGTTTCCACCTTCTTATCGTTTACATTGTATTTGCTGACGAGCTGCATACCTTCAAGGGCATCGGCAACGTCGCAACGAACAAGGATAATGTCATAGCAGGTATTCTGCTTTTGACAGATGACCGAGAGATCTCCCGTGTTCTCATAGTGGTCGAATTGAACGTCCTTATACTCATCGTTCACGATTGCCTGCGCCACGGGAAGCTCCCCGACAACGGCTATGCTCATTGTCTTTCCAGTCAATGGTGTCTTTACGCCGCGCTGTCTCTTTGCAGTGCAGCCGCAGATACCGATATGCTCAACTCGGTCTGACAGATACGCACAGCTCTCGCAGGTGAGGTTTCTGTCACAATCTCCGTCCTTGGGTACGAGATAGGGGCAAACCTCATCCTGAGCGTTACGGAAGGCAAAGCCGTCTACCGTGTATTCTGGATTGTCCTCGAACATCTTTACTTCATAATCAATCTGATGCTCGGGATCAAAATCCTCGTAGCGTTGGTATCTTATTTCGATAGTCTTGCCACCGAGTATGATGGTTTTGTAGAGGTCGCCTTCCTTCGGGGCATCATTGGGATAGTTTTTTTCTTCCTTTTCCGCCAAGCTCCATACAGGATGTTTCTCACCAAGTGCTTTGAAAAACTTACTGATCTCATCTATATTCATCGGGCTGAGCTTTTCCGTAATGGTTTGAAGCGTTCCGGGCATAAGGTAAGTAAGCTCTCTCAGTGTTTCCAAGTGAAGCTCATTCATCGTCATATGCACGTATGCCGAAACTTCAATATCGTCAATCAACTGATCCAAAACAGAATCCGGCAGCTTCGATTCGTATTGAGAAAGCATCCTTTCAAAGCCCTGCTTACCGTAGACAATGTAGCCGAGCATTGAGGGCTTTGTCAATCTGTTTACTGCGGAGTCCGCAAGAGAATTTACCGATTTTACGCCAACGATCTCTACCATCTCGGTCGTGGTCATTCTTTTTAGATATTTCATTCTGAGAATATCTGCTCCACGCGTGTCGAGCATAGAGAGCGCATAATCAAGACCACGAAGCATATCCTCGGTCACGTTCTCCACGTTGATTTTTACTTTTCTTCCGTCGAGCTTGTTCTGTATCATGTACAGGAGATTAAGCGGATATTCCGCTTTCATCACCGCATTGATTTCTTTTCTCGTGAGTGCCATATTTCGCCTCCTTACGTGCTTGATAGTGTTGTTTCATTGATACGTAGGATCAATGAACTTGGGGGTACCCCAAGTCGCGTTAACACACAACCATATATTGAAATAATTATAACATATATTGAGAGGTTTTACAATATATTTTTCTCCTCCGTCAAGACTTTTCTACAAAAAAAGCGGGGCACCGTTAAGATGCCCCAAATGCTTTGTCAGTCATTTACCCTAATATCACTAACAACCTGATCAAAAAGCGATTGCATATCAGCGATAGCCTCCTCGCCGAACTGCTTTTCGGTGTAAGCCCAGATCGTGATCGTCCTGTTCTCTTCTCCGTGCATAACGTCAAAACAGCACTCGATATTGATAGACTTATAATCCTCATACATGACCTTGTATCCCGTAAGGCCTGCGATGGTTACCTCCTCGATCTCGCTAAGCTTTTTCTGATTCACCTCTGCGTCAAAGATGCTTTCAAT
>JAFTRQ010000171.1 GCA_017462125.1 Clostridia bacterium
ATCAAGGCAAGCCGCGCCCACCTCGCAAGCGGAGATCATTCTTCTTTGAACGAGGCGCTCCACAAGAGAACTGTCGGCTATCTCGGTCTGCCCGTCACAGAGCGAGAGCAATTCAAATTCTTCTTTTGTCAACCTCTGCGCGTCGCGCCGACCTTTTACGTAATAGGCGTAAGGCACGCGCCACCAAGAACGTAGGGCGATGTTTTTGTTCAGTATAAACGTCATACCCACTTATTATCCGCAATGACTTTTTTTGCGTTTTTCATCCTTGTCTGCCACAAGGTTGTAATTCATTATAGGCTCACTCACAATCGCACCGCCCGACACCATATCGAGAAGTTCATCGTCAAGATCAGGCAAATTGATCTGCTCAAAATATTTCCTTGCTTCGTCTTCGGTTATATCGATTCCCTCAGCCTTTGCAAGCTCAAACAGTTCTTTTGCAGACTTTGCGCCTTTTGCCTTTTGAATCATTTCGGCACTAAAGTCAGTCATATCTAAAACTCCTTGTTATGTTATTTACCCATCTTCGGGTTGTTACAGTACATTTTACCGCCCTCAAAGGACACGGAAACACAATTATAGCATCTCCATTCTTCACCGCAAATACGGCACTTTTCTGTGCCCATATCCACATTGTTACCGCATCCGTTTTTGCATTCAAAAGAGGTGTGACAACGACCGCCCATATCGACAATTCTTCTGCCGTCACTCGCATAGCCGCATCCACCGCCTGCAACTGCATCGAGCTCATCATCGTCAAGCTCGCCACTCTTGGGGTTAAGCTGTGCGAAGTAGGTAGCCGCCTCGTCTGCGGTCATTTCAACGCCGTTGTCTTTTGCAAGAGCAATAAGCTCCTCTGCGGACTTTACCGCTTTTGCCTTTTCGATCATTTCTGTGTTAAAGTTTTTCATTGTTTTTTTCCTAACTTTGTATTTGAATTACGAGTTTTTCATTGCAAGCCTCAGCTTGCCAATCGCTTGGTGTTTAATAAATTTCGCGTTTGTATATGTAATACCCATTTTTATAGCAATATCCCGAAGGGGAATTTCGTGATAATAATAAAGCACAATAACGTCCTGCTCACGCTCGGTTAGGGACGTAAGAGCTATAGCAAGGTTCTCCTTCAGAATCTCGTTTTCAATTTCAGCCACCACGCCGTCGTCTGTGTCAGAGCAGAGAGCGTTCTCTTCGAGGGAGAGCGCTCTTTTACTCTGCTCACGGTAATAATTGCATACCGTATTGTGGGTGATGGTATAGATCCAAGTGGAAAGGGTGGCTTTTTCCTCGCCGTAGGAATCGAGAGAGGAAAGCACCTTGAGAAAGATCTCCGAGGTGACGTCCTCGGCATCTGCCGTGTTTGCCACCTTTCCTCTGACATAACGGAAAACCTTTTCTCTGTATTCAAGATAGATTTTTTCCATTACGTCGGTCTTATTCATCCTCGTCCTCCTTTTTGGAGAGAAGATAATTTTGCTCTCCGGCAGCACTGACCCAGCCGAGCGCTTCATCATCAAGCTCGGCTGAATCCATGCCGTATTTCTTTTCTACTCGCGCGATAATAACCGCGAGTCTTTTGTTCGGCGCACTCCGCTGCGAAGCAAACGCCTGTCTGAGTGTGTTTTCCATAATGTCTCCGTTCTTCACCTTTGGGAGCCCTCGATTTTGCCGAAAAAGCAGATTTTTTAGGGAAGAAGAAGCACCCTTTTAAAAAATGCTTCTTCGGGCTTTAAGTAATAGACTTTATCGGTTGGTAATCTCGGGCTTTCTGATCAGAGTGCAAATCTCCATGCCCTGTCTGGTCTGGCAATGGATGCATGTACCGCAACGTTCGCCCTTAAGAGTTCCGGGGTGGGTGGGATACGGATCTTGCGCATAGGGCTTTCCGGGAGCAAAGCACTTTACATTCATAGTAACAACAGCATAGCCGTCCTTGTAGGTACAACCGCCTGCAACAGCATCAAGTGCGTCGTCATCAAGCTCTCCGCTTTCTGCGGGAAGGGTTTCAATTGTGCCGAGAAGCTCAACAGCCTCCTTCAGATCTTCTTCGCTGTACTCAACGCCGAGCTCGTTGGCCTTTGCGATCAATTCCTCTTGGGTCTTGCACTCCTGGAATGCAGCGATCTGTTCGTTTGTAAACTTTTTCAAAACTGACATGATGTAATTTCCTTTCTTGATCTGAAGTGTTTGTTATTTTCTGTTGGCTATTGCGGGATCGATAGTCAGAGGGCAAACCTCCATACCATCCATAGTGACCATGTGGATGCAGGTACCGCAGCGCTTGCCATCCAGCGTATGGGGATGTGCGGGGAAAGGGCTCTTTGCATAGGGCTGTCCGGGAGCTAAGCACTTTACATTCATAGTAACAACGGCATAGCCCTTCTTGTTGTAGGTGGTACCGCCTGCAACAGCATCAAGTGCGTCGTCGTCAAGCTCTCCACTTGCTTCTGCTTCTGCGGGATGGAGAACTTTGAAGCCGGCTTCAATATCCTCTTCGGTATACTTGATACCGAGTTCGTTAGCCTTAGCTATCATCTCCTCTCTGGTTTTGCAGTCCTTGAACGCTGCAATCTGTTCATTTGTAAGTTCGTGCAATACTGACATAAAAATATGCCTCCTTTTTTATTAACTCCCATAAGGGTGAGTTTTATGTTTATTTGCGGGGTTCCCCCCGTAGTTGCCGCATTTAGTGCGGGTGAAGAAATGTTTTTTTGCTGTAAACCTTGAAAGGCTGAACCTTATCGACATACTGCGTAATAAAATCATTATCTGATAGTGCCCTCATCCGATCGTTGTCATGGTATACGACAAAGGATATCTTCCAAAAGCTGTCTGCGAGCAGATCCGTAAACGTTTGAAAAAGCGGCAAGAGGAATGCACCCGAAACCGAATGTTTTGCCCGCGACAGAAGGTGAAAGACCGCCATATTCCCTACCGTTTCAATCAAGGAAAATGCAATGGGCTGATCGTTCTTAAACAGACAATAGGAATATCTGGGATCATAATTTGAGAAAAGCAATGGATTTGTATTGTACTCAAATTCCGTGCCAACCAGCTCACCGATCCGCTTTACAATGTTTTCGCATTCTTCAAAACGCTTCAAGACATATCCTCTTGACAAAAGACGATCAATGATTCGTTTGTAGCGACTTTCATACAAGGCTTGGTGTACGTCTGCTTTCGCCTTCACATCAGCGATATAGCTGTACGCATAATAATCGTATTCTAAAGCAAATTTTATGACGAGCGCATTAAGCGCTTCTTTAAACGGGTGATGATCCTTGATGCGAATTGTAACGTTGGGGGAGAGCTCTATGAGCTTAGCGAAAAGTTCTGTTGCGATTCCTCGATTTCTGAAAATCGGTTTCACAAATATGTAGGATACCTCTTGAAACATCATTGCCTTTTTTGCTGCGAGAACCCCCATAGGAATACCATTCTCGGTTTCTGCCAAAAGAACCAATCCGTTTGAAAAGCAAATGCCTGCAATATAATCCGCCGTTGCCGTGAACGAGGGATATTCATTTTTTTCGATTGTTCGTATCTTTATTCCCACAAGTATTACCTCGCCATTTTATACACAGAACCTCTGAAAAGGTTAGAATGCTTTTGAAAACTTTTTTCGATAAAGCGGATCAATGCAGAATGCTGTTGTTTTCGGAATTGAGCGTCATAACCTCTTTTCCGCAATAATTACATTTCCAATAATTGATTCCGTTGTTATGGTAATTGACGGTGGTCAGTGTCCAGCAGTTGAGTTGACCACACTTCGGACAAGCCAATCCCGAAACTTCGTTATAAAGCGTAATCACATCTTTTACATCGCCTCCGGAATCCTTAGAGCCGCCACATCCACCGACAACGGTTTCAAGCTCGTCATTATCAAGCTCACCGCTCTTGGGATTCAGCTGTGCATAGTAGATTTTTGCCTCGTCCGCAGTCATTTCGATGTTGTATTCTTTTGCAAGAGCAAGAAGTTCCTCTGCGCTCTTTGCGGCTTTCGCTTTTTCAATCATTTCGGGAGTTAAGTTTTTCATAGTAAATCTCCTTTATGAAAATTTTTATTTTTATGGTTTCAATTATTTATACACGGGAAACCGAAAAAGGTTAGAAGAAAATGCAACAATATTTTTTCTGCATTTACGCATCAATCCTTTGTCTTTCCACAAGCTCAGCAAACTTGCCGTTCAGAGCGATCAGCTCGTCATAGGTTCCGTCCTCGACGATCTTTCCTTTTTCAAGATAGATAATGCGGTCGCATTCCTTGATTGTGGAAAGTCGGTGAGCAATGACGATACGGGTGCATTTGAGCTTTTCAAGCGACTCGGAAACGATTTTCTGCGTGATGTTGTCAAGGGCGCTCGTTGCCTCGTCAAACATCAGTATTCTCGGCTTGGGTGCTATGGCGCGCGCAATCATAAGCCTTTGACGCTGACCGCCCGAAATACCGCCCGAGCCCTCTGCAATAATCGTGTGCATTCCCATGGGCATTCTGCGAATATCCTCGGCAATGCCCGACATCTCCGCTGCCGCCCACGCATCGTCCATAGAAAGCTGCGGTGCGGAAATCACGATATTGGAATAAATATCACCCCCAAAGAGCTTGCCGTTCTGCATTACCACGCCGATCTTACGGCGCAGAGATTTGAGGTCGATTCCGGAAAGGTCTTTTCCGTCATAGTAAACCGCACCCTTTTGGGGCTTTTCAAAGCCGAGCATAATGCGCATCAGCGTGGACTTTCCGCAGCCCGTAGAGCCGACGATGGCAACGTACTGACCGGGACGGATCTTGAGGGAAAGGTTGTCCACAACGTTTGGCATATTTTCGTTGTAGCGGAAGGACACGTTGTTGAGTTCGATGCCGCCCGAGAGCCGCTCAAGGACGAGCTTACCTTCGGAAACCTCGGGAATAGCGTCCATAATCGGCTTTGCCATCTCAATGGTGGGCTTAAACTGTGCTATCGTAGTAGCGATGCCTGCAAGCGCCATAAACGCGCCGTTAACCATACCGTATGCCGTATTGAATGCGTAGTAATCTGCCACGCTGACACCGCTCTGTACCGCCATAAAGTACATCAGTATCATTCCACCCATGGAAATGATTGCGCTGAACGCTCCGCTTGCACGGAGGAACATGGGCGGATTGTAGGAAACCATAAGTTGTTCGGAATAGAGCTTTGACCAACGGGCGAACATTCGCTTTTCTGCGCCCGAGAGCTTGATCTTCTGTACACCCGTAATCATGGAGTAGCTCATACCAGACTCCTCTGCAGATAATTCCATAGCTTTCTTGGTGTATCTCGTCTGCACAAATGTTGTAATAAGCGAAAAGATTATCGTCGCAAAAATTATGCCAAGAGCCGGCACGACAAGTGCAGGTGCGTATACAAAGATCTGCGAGATATACATCAAAGAGAAGATTGAGGTAAGTCCTGTACTCAGCACGGTTGAAACGAGCATATTACAAAGGGACTGTATGTACTGCGCACGGGATGAAAGATCACCCGAAGCGTATTTTTTGAAGAAGTCGGCAGGTAAGGACAGCACACGCATCATGGTTGCCGCCTGCACAGACAGGGACATTTTGGTGGTGATACGCGTCATCAAGAGAGATTTTACCGAGCCGATCAGCATCGTACTGATGCTAACGCTTATCATAAACACCGTAATGCCGATGAGAAGCTGATAGTTCTTGCTCTCCACGACAGTTCCCATCAACAGATTGTTGAGCTTAGGACCAAGAAGTCCTAAGAGAGTGGTAGCCAGAGTTGCCAGAGCGATCAGCACGAAATCCGCCATGGAAAGCGTTTCGATTATATACCTCATTAAGGAGCGAAGCGTGAGCTTGCCGAGTGGGAACGGCTTATAAAAGCAGATGCCTTCGTCCTCAAAGAGCGATTCGTTTTTCTTATTCAGCTTCACCCACTTGCCCGTGGGAGCGTCGAAATAAACGTAGCCGGAAAGTCCTTTGGGAATAAATGCGACCACGCTGCCGTCATCCTTGCGTGTGCCGATCACAGCACCGATGGCATCCTTGTACCAACCCTTCTCCAAGTTCACGTTACGGCGCATAATACCGTTTGGACGAAGGAGGTATTCAAGACGGTCGTTCAGTCCTTTGATGGAATCGGGAACCTCGCGGGGTTTTACGTGATAGTATTTTAGGATCTTTTCGATTGCCCCCTGTGCCTTTGCCTCGTCGTTTGTAAATGCTGCGCTCATCTTTGAGCCAAGCACCGCATCGGCAATGCCTACAAAGGCTTCGGAGAACAGATCCTCGTCGTTTTTCTTTCTTTGTTTTATTTGTTCATCAAACCAACCCATAAATTTATCTCCGAAATTTTAATACAGAATGCTAAATCAAAATAATTCTTGAATTGTAATTTGACATTTACATACGTTCAATAAAATTACGTATTTCCATCAAATTCATAATAGTTTCCGCAATCGGAGCAACCGCGACCATATCCGAGCGTTTCCCAATAAACTATTTTAGGCGGATTTTGAGATCCGCACATACGACAAACGAAGTTAGGGGTCTCTTCTTTCGAGTCGCTGCCACTGCATCCGCCACCGACAACGTTTTCAAGATCGTCATCAAGGATTTCACCCTGCTGAGGGTTCAGCTGTGCGAAGCATGAAGACGCTTCATCGGAGGTTAGCTCCACGCCGCCTGCCTTTACGATTTCCATCAATTCTTCAGCTGTTTTTGCAGCTTTTGCCTTTTTTATCAGTTCACTGTTAAATGCTTTCATAAAAAACTCCTTTCTGATTTTGTTACATTTTTAAATAAAAGATACAGTATATCAATCG
This sequence comes from Clostridia bacterium, assembly GCA_017462125.1. Next base: position 6,814 of record JAFTRQ010000171.1, read on the forward strand.
CTCGTAACAAGCTTGGTATAAAAACCGTTCAGCGCGTAAAGTTCCTCGTGTGTTCCGCGCTCGACCACGTTGCCGTGATCCATTACGATGATCTCGTCGCAGTCACGTATGGTGGAAAGACGGTGAGCAACAACGATGCAGGTAATTCCTCTGTCCTTGATGGACTTTACGACCTCATATTCAGTCTTGGCATCAAGTGCACTTGTTGCCTCGTCAAGAATGATGATGGTGGGATCTTGTGCAAGTACGCGCGCAATCTCGATTCTCTGACGCTGACCGCCCGAGAAATCCTTGCCGCCCTCGGTAAGCTTGTAGTTATAGCCGCCGTCACGCTGCATAATGTCCTCGTGGAGCTGTGCGTCCCTCGCCGCCATAATCATTTCAAAGTCCTCGATGGAGCTATCCCACATTTTGATGTTGTTGGCAATCGTGTCCTCGAAAAGAATAATATCTTGGTCAACGACCGCAAGCGATCCTGTAAACACGCTTCGGTCTATCTTTGTCATTGGCTTGCCGTCAAAGAGAATTTCTCCACTCCACGGCTGATAAAGTCCCGAAATGAGCTTGGAAAGAGTGGACTTTCCGCATCCCGAAGTACCGACAAAGGCAACGCGGCTGCCGGGGCGCAAGGTGAGGTTGAAATCACGAATCAGCGGTTCTCCAAGACGGGAGTAACCAAAGGTCACGTTTCGCATTTCAACGTTACCCGAGAGCTTGTCGAACTCCGTATCCTCACCTTCGTCAGATGCCTGCTCACAAAGGATGTCGGTGGGATATTTCATAACGTCCTCAATTCGCTCCATTTCGGCACGCATTTCTTGCAAGGTCTGACCTGCGGAGATAAGCTGCCCGGCAGGTGCCATAAACGATCCGAGGAAGCCTTGGAACGCCATCACCATACCAACGGTGAAGCTGCCCTCCATCGTCAGATACACACCGATGATCAGCACGGCGGTGTTTGTCAGCGTAGATACGAGGGACGGGATCATACCGAGATACTGATTCAGCTTGGCGACCTTGACCGCCTGTGTGTTCACGCTTGCCTGATAGCCTGCCCATTTCTCAAAGAAGCCGTTTTCCGCACCGCTTGCCTTGATGGTTTCGATCATTTCGATGCCTGCCACGGTCGCGCCTGCGAGTTTACCCGAGTCACGCATAGAAACACGGGTGATGTTCACGCGCTTTTTCGAGATGATACGGGACATAAACATATTGATGAGTATGGATGCGATTCCAACGAGTGTCAGAAGGAGGCTGTAACGGATCATAACCACAAGGTAGAACACCATCATCCCAGTCTCGATCACGAGGGGGGCGAAGGTATCTACAAGCGTTTCTGCTACCGAAGCGTTAGAGCCCTTGCGCTGTTGAATGTCGCCTGCCATTCTCTGCGAAAAGAATTCCATCGGCATGCGAAGCACCTTCCACATAAACGTAGTGCTTCCTACCGCGTCGATCTTTGCGCTGATACGTGCTTCAAATATCGCCTCAATGAAGGAGATTATGATTTGTATAGCCGAAAGTGCGGTCAACGCCCAAATAAACGGCATAAACCATTCTGGGTTCTGTCCTGTGAGCAATCGGTCGATGAAAATTCGTGAAAAAGCGGGGTTGATGATACCGATTAGCGAGGTGATTACCGTAGTTATGATAGTAAACGCCACGGCAACACCTGCGCCCTTCATCTTTTCCTTAGCAAAAGCAAGCATGCTCTTGGGCTTACCGCCGGGTTCAAAGGAATCGCCGGGCTCAAACATCAGACAAATGCCCGTAAAGGAATTGTCGAAGGTTTCCATCGGTACGCTATACGTTCCTTTTGCAGGATCGTTCAGCACCGCCTTGTTTCCTTTGAAACCGTCAAGCACCACAAAGTGATTGAAGTTCCAATGGATGATACAGGGGAATTTTCCGCATCTTTTCAGCTCGTCCGGCTCATAGCGATATCCCTTAGCGGTAAGACCGTAGCTTCGTGCCGCTTTGAGTACGTTTTTGGCGTTAGAGCCGTCACGGGAAACGCCGCAATCCGCGCGTACCTGCTCAAGCGGTATCCATTTTCCGTAATACGCCAAGATCATCGTAAGCGATGCCGCACCACATTCAAGTGCCTCCATCTGCAT